>CAZWMY010000001.1:0-6514 GCA_964635025.1 uncultured Desulfobacula sp.
GCAAGACGATGGTCGCCTTTACCACTCGCGGCTTCTCGCGCGAGGGTTGCGGACAAATCCACCAGACGCAAATCGCGGCGAGGGTCGTCCAACACCACAGAAAACTCACGCAGTTTCGCGGCAAGCTCCACCCGCGACGCCGCGCGAAACACGAACAGCTCCGCCGGCCGCGCTGGCGAAGGCGCCGTGGTTGGATATTCTTCCATCACCACGTGGAAATTGCTGCCGCCGAAACCAAAGGCGCTGACACCGGATCGTCTGGGATGGGGAGACGCTTTCCAGGGTTTGGATTCGGAATTGAGATAAAATGAAGAATTTTCAATCTTAAGTTCAGGGTCAGGTTCGGTTGCTTTCAACGTCGGTGGAATGACTTTGTTGTAAAGGCTGAGAGCTGCCTTGATCATACCTGCCGCCCCTGCGGCCGCTTTTGTGTGGCCGATCATGGATTTGACAGAACCCACGGCAGTTTGATTTTTTTTTGAGCAAGGGGCAAAGCATAATTTTAAGGCTTCAAATTCTACTTTGTCGCCTACCCGGGTACCGGTGCCGTGGGCTTCAACCAGTTCAACCGTGGAAGGGTCTACCCCTGCTTCCATGTAGGCTTCGTTTAAGGCTTTTAGCTGACCTTTTGAATCCGGGGCATATATGGCGGAGGTCCTACCATCGCTGGAGGTTCCGACACCTTTGATCACGGCATAGATTTTATCATTATCTTTTTCTGCATCTTCAAGGCGTTTGAGCACCAGCATGCCGATCCCTTCTCCCAGAACCGTGCCGTCTGCATCTTTTGAAAAAGGTCTTGCATCGCTGGTATGGGACAGAACCCCTGTTTTTGAAAAACACATGTGCATGAAAATATCATTCAACGCATCTACACCACCGGTGATGGACATGTCGCACTTTCCGGCCGAAAGCTCCATGACGGCTGTGTGGATGGCGGATAAAGAACTTGCACAGGCTGCATCGGCAACGGTATTGGTGCCGGAGAGATTCATGCGGTTGGCAATCCTTCCTGCCACCACATTGCCAAGAAGGCCGGGAAAGGAATTCTCTTGCCATTCAACATATCCGCCTTGAATCCGTTGAATGATTTCTGCTTTTTTTTCTTCACTGATACCGGAATCTTCCAAAGCCTTTTTCCAAACAGGGTGACCCAGGCGCGCACCCAAGGGGATGACCAGTTCCTGGGTTCCGGTGACGCCTAAAATGACATTGACCTTTTTTTGTTCCAGAAAGGGATGACCCATGGGGTATCCTGCATCCTCAAGCGCCATTTTGGCGACTTCAAGTCCTAACAGCTGGGAGGTGTCGGTTGCCTCAAGATTGTTGGGAGGAATTCCATAGCTTAAAGGGTCAAAGGTTATTGGCGGAAGAAATCCGCCCCGCCTGCAATAGGTATGATCCGGTTTTGAAGGGTCTTGATCAAAATAGTCGTTAATTTTCCAATGGGAGTCTGAAGGAATATCTTCAATGGCATCAATCCCGTTGTATAACAGATGCCAGAATTCTTTCAGGTTTCTGGATTTCGGGAAGATACACCCCATACCGATGATGGCGATGGAAGTTTTGTTATTGATTGTATCTTTTTTATTCATATTGTCAAACTATGGTTTAAATAGCTAAAATTATAGGTAATATACTATCTTGAAAATTCAAAAAGCATTCAATTGACAAGGATTTGACAAAAGTTTTACATAGCTTCCGATATCAGAGGTAAGAAAGAATTTCCTTTAGCGGCAAGGGAGTGAAGAGGCCTGTAGTCATTCCGGTGTCAACACCCTGGGTTCTTAATATGGATGCCCTTGTGCACACGCAGGCGCCGAAAAGAAGGTTCAGAGCGATTTCAGCCGTTTTCCGGTTTTCATGGGACTCCAGAAAACTTCCCTTTACCCATTGATTGAATGCTCCAATGGAGGGTCCGCACCAGATCTGGTAATCCATTTTTCTATGGGGGAGGCCCTGGATGGCCCATTTTGAGGAAAGCCCAAGGTAAGATCGAAATACCAGGGCCATTTTATGTTTGGGGTCGGCCTCTGCTTTTTCAATTTCTTTTTTGTTGTTGGTTCGAAGAAAAAAATCCTTTGTGGATGCCCAGGCATCTTCAAAACTGGTCTGTAAAAATTTTTCCTGGATTTCCTGTCTTGATTTTTCGTCGATTTCATCAAACCGGTTGCAAGTTTGGTATAATCGATAGAGCTTTTCAGCCCGGACAGAAAAGAGGGTTCCCCGTTTTAACACCTGAACCCTTGCCCCGATTTCAAACATGTCTGCTGCAGGAGCCATGGCCACATCGGCCTGATCGGCCTGGCAGAGCAGTTTTTTGACATCTTCGCAGATTCCGGCCTCAACACAGGATTGATTGATGGATCCGGTGAGTATGTAGGCGGCTCCCATCCCAAAAGCCGCGGCAGCCGATTCCGGTGTGGCGATTCCACCGGCAAGCCCGACACACAAAGGCTCTTTATAATGATAGGTGTTCATGGCTTCGTTTTTTAGCGATAACATGGTCGGCAACAGGGCCAGGGCCGGCCGGTTGTCTGTGTGTCCGCCCGAATCCGCCTCTGCCGTGATATCCTGTGCCATGGGAATGTATTGGGAAAGCCGGGCTTCCTCTTCGGTAATCAGATGACTCTCAAGAAGGGAGCGGACCAGTTTTTCCGGCGGGGGTGCGAAAAACTGGCGGGCAATTTCAACTCTGGAGACTTTTCCAATGACGGTGTTAGGGGCAACAACATTTCCGTTATGATCTTCATAGAGGCCTTTGATGCGATAATAGACCAGGGCAGGCGTCATGCGAAGAAAAGCAGCTGCACAGATTTGCCTGATTTCATGTTTCAGATACAGGTTGACGGTGGCCATTTCATGGGCCGGGTCCATGAGGGAATGGATCAGATTGAACCCAAAGGGTTTGTCAAATAAGGAAGCTTTCAGATCCAGGATGGCCTCTTCGATTTTTTCAATGGAAAGGCCGCCGGCACCGAAAAATCCGATCATGCCATGCTCAGCCATGGTTTTTACCATGGCGACCGAAGCGATCCCATTGGCCATAGCCCCGGCGATATAGGGATATTTCAAACCGTGCCGGACCATGAATTTCGTATCTCCCAGATTTTCAGGGCTTATTGCCGGGACATAGGCTCTGATGTGCTGAGCCGGGTCTTTTTTAATTGTTTCAGTGAAAAAGGCGGCGTCTTTTTTGATAAAAAAAATCTTGCCATCCTTTTGTATTGCAAAAAAGGAATGTTTAACCTGCAGGAGCAGTTCTTTTAACTGGGCAGAAGAGTCGGTCATCATGGTTTTTTCGCAACCTTTCCAATACCGGATAATGGGTTTCTCTGAATTTTAAGCCCATCTTTTAGCATAAAAGTAATTTAAGAATCAACAAGTAATCATTGACCTTGAAATCGTATTTCAAAAGTCAGGCCTGCTTCGCTGTTTTTTACAGTCATTTGACCTTTGCATTGGCGTACAAGTTTTTTCACAATAGACAATCCCAATCCTGATCCCTGATTTTGGACAGGTTCTATTCTGTAAAACGGTTCAAAAAGCTTTTCCAGTTCTATAGGATTCAATGGCCAAAAGGTATTGGTAATGGAAAAGATCAGGCTATCGTCTGTTGGTTTTAACGCGTTGATCGTGATGACACCCTTTTCAGATGTATATTTTACGGCATTGTCCATGAGATTCATAAGAATGGTTGCAACCCGGGTTTTATCCATTCTAAGAATCAGGGGATCGTTTATATCCATGACAAGGGCCAGATTTTTTTGTTTCAGAGAAGGGCCAAATCTTTTTTCCAGATCTTTGATTAACACAATAAAGTCTAAAGGCTCAATGGACAGATCGGATTCCTGGAGATCCATTTTTGATAAGGTCAGAATTTTTTCAATAAGAGCGTCCAGAATTTGTATTTCATTTTCAATATTCTTTACATACCGGTTGATATCTTTGTCTCCATTTGGTCCGAGTCTTTCTTGAATCAGTTCATTGGATACCCTGATCCGGGTCAGAGGGCTTCTGAGTTCATGGGATATATTGGCTGTCAGCTCTTTGTTCCCGCGGATCATTTTTTCAAGCTTGTCAGCCATGAAATTAAAGGTGTCTCCAAGTTCAGCTATTTCATCACGGCCTCTGATGCTGATCCTTTTATCCAGATTGCCGTCGGCAAATTCAAGGGCTGATATATTTAACTGCCTGATCCTATTTGTGATTATTTTTGTCAAAGGGATGATGAGGATGGCAATGATGACGCCGATGCTTAAAAGTCCGAAGATAAACAATGCTTCCGGTCTGTCCGGATGTCCGGCTGCAAGATAAATATGCAAGGTATTGATTTTATCTTCAACCGTCATTGGAATGGTTGCATAATAGGAAATATGACGTTTGGAAAGAAAATACAGCTTGATTCCTTCCCGCACCACCACATGTTTTTCATTTTTTATTAAAGGAGTATCAACCGGGCTTGAAAAGGTTTTTAACAATACGGCATCATCCGGTGTGGTGACCCAGATTTTCAGGTTAAAAAGTTCGGAAAAACTATAAAGCAATTCTTTGGCTTCAGGATTTTCAGCTAAAGGGGTTCCCGGCATCCGGTCTATTTTTTCCTGGAGGATATTCTGGAAAATTTTAAGTTTTCCAAAGGACTGGTTATCCAGGGTGTTCCTGAAGGCTCGGCCTGCCGTACCCATGAAGAGGAAAAGTATAAGAATGATCGTGATAAGAAGAATACCGAGAAAGGATAAAAGAAGCCTTCCATAAATGCTTTTGAATTTCATAGGAATTCCATGAACATATACCCTGATCCCCAAACGGTTTTGATTCGTTTGGGTGAAGAAGGGTCTGTTTCGATTTTTGATCTTAATTTGCTGATATGGATATCAATGCTTCTGTCAAATGCCATGAAATCCTTTCCCCTGGCCATGGTCATGATCTGGTCACGGCTCAATACCCTGTTCGGGTTTTTCATCAGTACTTCCAGGATATTAAATTCAGTGGTGGAAAGATCCTGGCATTTTCCTTTTGCCTCAATGGTATGGGAGGCCCGGTTCAAAATGAGATCATCTACCTGAAGGATATGGTCTTTTTTTAGACTTGCAGGTGAAGAAGGCATGGCCTGACGGCGAAGAACGGCTTTTATCCTGGCCAGAAGCTCTCTCGGATTAAAGGGTTTGGCAATGTAGTCGTCGGCCCCCAACTCAAGCCCCACTATTTTATCGGTATCATCTCCCCTGGCGGTCAGCATGATTACAGGAAGGTCCTGACGGGAGCGAATATCCCGAAGGGCTTCAAGTCCGTCCTTTCCCGGCATCATATGGTCAAGGATGACAAGATCCGGTGTTTTTTCATTGATCACATCGACGGCATTCAGCCCGTCAAGAATATGGGATACCTTGAATTGATTTTGTTCCAGATATTCGGTAAGAAGCTCGATCAGCTTGATATCATCGTCAATGATCAGAATATGTTTGTTCATGAATCCATCCTTTTTGTTTCTTTTACATCTAATTTACAATTTTTTACAAGCCGGAAAAACCTGATTTACAATTCCCCTTTATCCTTTAACCATCCTGACAAAGGATTGGATCAATTTAATTTTAGGAGAGTAAAAATGACAAAGAAAAAAAAAGCAGTTTGGGTTGCAGTAATTCTAGTCGTGGTATTGACCATAACCGGCTTTGGATTGGCAGTCAATACAGGGGCCTGCGGGTTTGGTTCGTTTCAAAGGCATGGGTTTCACAAAAGAGGGCTGCCGCCTTTTATGCATGACGAGATGAAGAGCTTTGTCATGTGGCGGATGGATAAAGAAGCCAAAGGCCTCGGTTTATCAGGAGCGCAGCAGGAAAAATATGAGATCTTTCGCACTGAATTTCTGGAAACCATGGAAAAGGCTATTGAGACAAGGACAGAATTTCATAAAAAGGCATTCTCCGCCTTAGAAAGCGAAAACCCGGATCTTTCCGCCATGGCAATGGAGGCGAAAAAACAGGTAGAAAGTATTTCCGGATCAATATCGGAAAATCTGGCCCGGTTTTCAGAGTTTTTTAATTCCCTTGATCCGGGTCAGCGAAAAAGTCTTACGGATAAAATTAAAGAACGAATAAATGATCATAAAAACAGTTTTCCCTGTAATGAGAGGCAAATTTAATATGGACACCATGACACGAAGACAATTTGTTGCTGCCAGTGCATGGGCATTGGGAGGATGGATCAGTATGGGCTCACTTCAACCGGGGAGCCTTATGGCAGATGAGATTAAATTTATTGAATCCGATTGCAAAAAAGAGGGGAAAAAATACCTGGTTGCCTACGAAAGCAATTGCGGCAGCACCTCCGGGGTTGCCAAGGCGATTGGCGATGTGATGTGCAGGCAGGGGGCTGCCGTGGATGTCCGTCAAATTAAAAATATTGCTGATGTTTCAGACTACTCCGGCATTGTGATCGGCAGCGCGGTTAAAGCAGCTTCCTGGTGCCGATGGGCCGTTGGGTTTGTAAAAGAGAGCCGGGACCATCGCAA
>CAZWMY010000001.1:6524-8818 GCA_964635025.1 uncultured Desulfobacula sp.
AGTCCCGGTGGTTTATTTTCTGACCTGTCTTGCTTTATATGCGGATACCGAGCAAACCCGTGAGCGTGCCCAAAGCTATTTTAATCCTGTTCTGCAATCTGTACCTGAAGTTAAACCTATGGCTATGGGAGCCTTTGCCGGTGCCCTGGACTACAGCAAACTAAACATGGTCGTGCGAATGATCATGAAAACCAAAATGGAAAAACAAGGCATACCCGAAGGGGATTTTCGGGATTTTCACAAAATAGAATTCTGGGCCGGGAATACGGTCTTTCCAATATTGACAGCTGTGTGACCATGATGTGACAAATACTGAAAACCAAATGTTAATCATCCTCTTGGATGATACTTCCGGTGCATCGTTGTGAGGTAATCCCTTGAAATATGAGTGTATATCTGGGTCGTTGAAATATCCGAATGCCCCAGCATAGTTTGAACAGACCTTAAATCCGCCCCTCCTTCAAGAAGATGGGTGGCAAACGAATGCCGCAGTATATGGGGGGTGATATTTTTTGAAAGTTTGGCCATGATGCCGTATTTTTTTAATATTTTCCAGAAACCCTGTCGTGTTATGGGCTTGCCTGCCCTTGCAAAAAACAGATACGGGGTTGACAGGTTTTTTAACAAGGCCGGTCTTCCTTCTTTTATCCATTTTCGCGTGACGGTTCCGGCAGGAGCGCCAAAAGGGATAATTCTTTCTTTTGATCCTTTTCCCATGACCCTGACAAAGTTAGCATCCAGATTGATGTCCTGGAGTTTTAAAAAGATCAGTTCAGATACCCTTAATCCTGATCCATACATGAGTTCCATCATGGCCAAATTTCTTAATTCCTTTGGTTTCTTTGTATCCGGCGCATCAAGAAGGTCAGAAACTTCCTGGACAGTCAGAAATTTCGGCAGCGAAAGGCCGGTTTTTGGGATATCCACATTTTTTAGGGGGTTGGCTGAGATGAGTTTTTCATTTAAAAGATATTTAAAAAAACCACGGACCGAGATCAGATGCCGTGCCCTTGATTTGGCAGACAATCCGTTTTTTGCAAGGCCAATCAGCCAGGCCAGAATAACGGTTGTATCCACATCGTTGATATGGTTAATTTTGTTTTTTTCAAGAAAGGTTAAAAACTGGGCAAGATCTGCTGAATAAGACATGAGGCTGTTATTGGACAGGCCTTTTTCAATGATCAGGTAGTCAAGATAGGTTTGGGTCAGTTCATCCATGGCTTATAAAAATATTTCCGAGAGGCATCGAAACCCTATGGTGTTTGATGTAAATCCGGGTTTGAACAAACCCCGGGAGCTGATGACGGCATCATTTTTTGAATTCCAGGCAGCGCCTTTTGCAATACAGTAGGTGATATTTTTCTGTGACGGAAAAGGCGAAGTTTCCAGATCTGATGTCCATTCCATCACATTGCCCAGCATATCGACAATTTTAAATTCATTTGCAAAGGCATCATATTCATCTGCTGCACAGGTGTCTGAAAAGCCACTCTGTTCGATATTAAAGGCTTTGATATTAAACTCATCACCCCAGGGATAAATGTATCCCAGATCGGTCCTGGCCGCAGCTTCCCATTCTGCTTCGGTGGGAAGCCGTCTGCCGATCCAGGAAGCAAAGGCCTCGGCGTCATTGACGCTGACCTGAACCACGGGATGGTTTCTTTTCCCATGCAGGGTTGAATCAGGACCCCATGGCTGGTACCAGCAGGCACCTTTCACATCCTCGGAACCCACGCTTTTTTTCCATGTTGTGCCGGCTGTATTTTTTTTAAACCGGGAATGGTAGACTCTGCCGAATCCTTTTTGTTCTGCAGTTGTCAGGTATCCTGTATGTTCAATAAAAATTTCAAATAATGCATTGGTCACCGGATAAACACCAATATATACCCTTGGCATATCAAATTCTTGCAGTTCAAGATTGGATTTAATACTTTTTTTTGTGCCGACCGTGTATTTGCCTTCAGGAACGGTCGTATATTGGTTAAATTTTTTTTCCCTGTCGCCAAGAATTTCGTCAAAGTGCTCGGCAAGTTCTTTTTTCTTTCGGTATTCTTCCAGGGCCTTGAGTTCATTTTCATCAAGCTCGTCGATTTCTTCCAGGGTTTCATCTTCTGCAAGCTCTATTGTTTCCAAATCTTCAATCGGTTCTTCGATATCTTCGATCAGCTCTTCTGTATCCTCAATCGCTTCTTCAGTATCCTCGACTTCTTGAATTTCCTCATCCTCATCAAGCTCTATTGTTTCGATATCCTCTTCGACCTCATCAATTTCTTCAATTTCATCGACTTCTTCAA
>CAZWMY010000001.1:8918-142501 GCA_964635025.1 uncultured Desulfobacula sp.
CCTCATCGGGTTCGGCGTCTTCTATTTCTTCATCCTCATCGAGTTCAGCCTCTTCGACCTCTTCAATCTCTTCATCAAGGGTTATTTCCTCAAGATCTTCCAGAATGTCATCAACTTCTTCCAGGGTTTCATCTTCTGCAAGCTCGATTTCTTCCACATCTTCGATCAGCTCTTCTGTATCCTCAACCGCTTCTTCAATATCCGCTACTTCTTGAATTTCTTCATCCTCATCAAGCTCTATTGTTTCGATATCCTCGTTTGTCTCATCAACTTCTTCAATTTCATCGACTTCTTCAACCTCATCGGGTTCGGCGTCTTCTATTTCTTCATCCTCATCGAGTTCAGCCTCTTCAACCTCTTCAATCTCTTCATCAAGGGCTATTTCCTCAAGATCTTCCAGAATGTCATCAACTTCTTCCAGGGTTTCATCTTCCGCAAGCTCGATTTCTTCCACATCTTCAATCGGTTCTTCAATATCCTCGATGATCTCTTCGGTATCCTCGACCTCTTCGATATCCTCATCTTCGTCGAGTTCTATTGTTTCGATATCCTCTTCGACCTCATCAATCTCTTCAACTTCATCGAGTTCGGCTTCTTCTATTTCTTCATCCTCATCAAGTTCAATTTCTTCAATGTCTTCATCAACCTCTATTCCTTCTGTTTCTTCGACGCCCTCTTCAACGCCTCCCCCTTTATCAAAATCAAAATCGCCTGTTTTAACCCTTTTTAATCCGGGGGTGGTTTTCAGATCTTCTTCAGACAGTACATCTTCCGTAATTTTGTTCAGGATTTTTTTGATCTGGTTTACAATGTCTTTGGAGTCTGTATCTTTTTTTTCTATCTGGACATTATCAAGAAACTCCGTAACTGCTTTTAAAAGGTTGGTTACCTGGTCAAGATTGATGTCTCCTGTTTTGACTGCATCTGTAAAAGAGCTGAGAAGATTGTTCTTTGCCTCCTCTGTCATATCAAAGACGTTTGATTCCGCGATTGTTATATTTTCGAAATTTAATTGCTTTTTGGACAGACCTTCCAGATCCGCATTGATGGAGGATTTGATACTGGAAAAATTTCTTCGTTTAGCTTTGATTTTTTGAAGATCGTCTCCAATATCCCAGATGGATTGAACAAGAATGTCCGTATCAATTGAATGCAGCTTTTTAATGGACTCTTCAGATACATAGAAGGATCGAATGGCCATGACGGCCTTATGCTTGATGGAACCGCTCTTATAATTAAGGTTGGCAATGGCCTGATCAATGCCTTCAAGGGAGATGGATATATTTGCCAAAAGAATAAAACTCCTGTTTACATGATCCTCATGTTTTTTATTATGATATATCCGTCTGAATAATTCAACTTTGTAAAAGGGTTAAGCTGAATTATTCAATTTGAAATTTTGAGAAATAGGCTCAAAACCATTTATTTCAACTATATGATTGAATTTTTACCAAATTGTGCTAAAGATATTGGATTATGAGCAAAATACTGACTATAGCCGGCCAGAGGGGAGGCACGGGGAAAAGCGTTACCGCCGTAAATCTATCAGCATCGCTTGCCTTGCTGGAAAAAAATACCCTCCTGATCGACTGTGATCCGCAAAGAAGCACCACCCAATGGTGCGGCGTAAAGGAAGCGGACCATACCTCAGATATTGCTTCTGTTTTGTCGGCCAAGGTGAAATTTACAGATGCCGTTGTCAAAACCGAATTCAGTTATCTGGATATCATGCCTTCCGGGTTAAACCTGTTTCAGGTTGCAGGCAAACTTGCAAAATATTCTAAAAATGAAATGCTTTTGCGCCTCTTTTTAAAAGATGTTGAAAAAGAGTATGAGTATATCATTATTGATTCCCCGTCCTCTTACGGATTCTTAAGCATGATGGCCATGACGGCGGCAGATTGGCTTCTTGTCTGTATGACCGCAGGGCAAAACATGGCAGAGGACTTTCTTGACCTTCTTCGAAGTGTAAAATATATCCGGACGACTCATCAGGCCCCCCTAAAGATTGCCGGGCTTCTTTTTAACCGGTGTAAAACAAAGGAAGAAATCCTGTCTTTTATGGATCATCAGGCCTTATCCCAGGCAAAACAGCTTGTTTTTAATACCTTTATCCCGGACGATGATAAAATCAAAACATCAATTGACCTGAAGATCCCTGCGGCGCTCCATGATGTCAAAGGTGCTGCAGCTTCTGCTTATTTGAATTTTGCAAAGGAAATCCATTTATTTCTCAATTAGAGAGGTACCATATGAAACTTACAAATCCGGAGACGATTCAGGAAGGCGAAAAAGAGTTTATCGATACCATCAATGCAGAATTGGACTGGGGCGCCATTGAAAAAATGCTTTTTGAAAAACACAGCCTCACACTTCAGGAAGAGATAGATTATAAAAATGGAGATCTGGTGGTGTATAAAGACCAGATTGCTTATAAATTTGATTTTGAAATCAAGGTGCCTTTATCGGTTATTTTTGACAGACAAGGAGAATGCCTTGAAATTTTAACCGTGCGGGAAGGATTTGAAGAAGACAGGGAAGATGCGGTTGAAAATGAGATAAAGCCCTCTTCGCAACACACCGGGAAAAAAGATAAAGTCACTCAGATGGCCTTGGATATTGCGGATATGATTTCCGAAATCAACCAGGGAGATGAATGATGAGCGCGGATGAAAAACAATACCAGGCCCTGGATCCGGGATTTGTAAGAGATCAGCTGGATGAGATCCTGGCCGAGGAAATTACGGCCCTTCTGGATATTGATTCCGGGGCTGCCATGTTGTCCTTTAATCTGGCAAGTATTTCCTGTATTACCCTGATTGTTGAAAGAGAAAGAGAAATACGGCAATATCCTGAATATCCGCCGGAACGGTATACAAAGGAAACTTTTATTGATGAGCTTGCGGACATCGGTCTTGAAAAAGACAATGCGCTTTTAAAAACAGTTCTCTCCTTGTTAAGCAAGGGATATATCAGTTCAGACGAGAAAGGCCTTTTAAAGGCTGAAATGCCGGCTTTCATGATGACCGGATTTCTTGACAATATGTTTCCCGGCATGCCGGGCATGAATCTGGTGGCCTTTGTCCTGCAAATGAATGAAGAGGTAAATTCTGGAAGAAAAAACCTTGAATTGGCAAAGGAAAGTTTTCAATCCATTCTGAAAAGCCGCGGAGTTACAGTATCAAAGGATAAAGCTGAAAAAAAAGCATCGGAAATGGCTGCCGGAGTTGCAACACTTCAGAGTCAGACCAAGGAAATTTCCCTGAAGCTGAAACAAGACAACCTGGACCGCCTTTCAAAGCTGATCAAAACCAGAAAAAAAAGAGCCATGGATTCCGGCGGGCAGCTGAATATCAAGGATGTTTTTGACAAAGGCCCGTCAAAAGAAGAATTGGAAACACAGAAGGCTGAAATCAGAAAGGCTGAGGAAACTGCACTGAAAGCCGCAGAACTTGCCAAGGCGCTGGCTGAAAAAGAAGAGAGAATAAAAGAAGCTGAAGAAGCGGCAAAAGAAGCTGCAAGACAGCTTGAAGAAATTGAAAAAAGAGAAAAAGAACTTTTGGCTGCCCGGCAGGAAGCAGAAATTGCAAAACAGAAAGCTGCCGAACTGGAAGCCCGTGAAGCCATGATGGCCAGAAGAGAAGCGGATTTAAAAGCCCTTGAAGAAAAGCTCAGGCTTGAAGAAGAAAAACACCACATCGAAGAAGATGAGGAAGAAGCAGAGGATGAAGAAGATGCTTTGTCTGATGAAGATATAGAATCTCAGATTGCCGCCTTTGAAAGTGATCTGACCATGCCTTGCCCGCTTTGCAAACAAGGGGAAATCATTTCAAAGACAACGGAAAAAGGAAAAGAGTTTTTCACCTGTACAAGCCAGGGGTGCCGGTTTGTTTCCTGGGACAGGCCCTATCATATTGAATGCCCGCTTTGTAAAAATACCTTCCTGACCGAGACCGTTTCAGCAACCGGAGAAAAAGGGCTGAAATGCCCCCGGGCTTCTTGTTCTTACCGGCAGAACAATCTGTTCGACCCAAAACAGAATATGGCCCAGGGAGCCTCCGGACTTTCACAGAAAAAGAAAAAAAGGGTGGTCAGAAGAAAGAGACATTAATGCAGATTCCGTTTATTGATGAAAGACTTGAAGAGATTTATTCAAAAGTCTTAAAAAACTCCCGTCTTTCAAAAGAAGACGGGATTCGTATTTATGAGACCCATGATCTTATCGGACTTGGGAAGATTGCTGATCATGTCAGAAGGCTTCGGCATGGGAATAAGGCCTTTTATATCTATAATGAGCATTTGAACTATACCAATATCTGCAAAAACCGATGCCGGTTTTGTGCCTATGCCAAAGACAGGGGAGAAAAAGGGGCCTATGTCTTTTCTATGCAGGAGATAGAAAAAAAGATGATGTTGCATATTTCAGAGCCTATTAAGGAATTGCACATTGTGGGCGGGCTGAACGAAGACCTGGATTTTGACTATTTTATTGATCTTTTGAAAACCATCAAAAGAGCGCGGCCCAATGCCACCATCAAGGCGTTTACCTGTGTGGAAATCGATTATCTGTCCAATCTGGCCGGACTCAGCCTTGAAGAAACCATCAAAAGATTGAAAGATGCCGGGCTTGAGATGATGCCGGGCGGCGGGGCCGAAGTGTTGAATTCCCGTATTCATGAGGCATTGTTCCCCAAAAAAATCGGTCATGAGAGATGGCTTGAGATCGTAAGAGCGGTTCATAAGGCTGGTATTAAAACCAATGCCACCCTGCTTTACGGTCATATCGAGACCATTGAGGAACGGGTGGAACACCTGATGTCGCTCAGGGCGGTCCAGGATGAGACCGGAGGATTTTCCGCTTTTATTCCTTTGGCATTTCATTCTGAAAATACGGAGCTGTCCCATCTTCCACCGACAACGGCTCTGGATGATCTGAAAAATGTGGCAGCAGCCCGGCTGATGCTGGATAATTTTGACCATATCAAAGCCTATTGGGTCATGATCGGGGAAAGCCTTGCCCAGGTTGCCTTAAGCTTTGGGGCAGACGATCTTGACGGCACTATCATGGAAGAGAAGATCACCCATACAGCCGGTGCTAAATCTGCCAAAGGCCTTACACCGGATAAGATGAAAGATCTGATTCTTGCGGCTGGATTTGAACCGGTGGAGCGGGATTCGTTTTACAACCCGGTGAATTGAATAAGATGGAAAGATGAACGATTTAAATCATATTATCAAAAAAGCGAGTGAAAACCAAAGAATCGGCTTGGATGAGGCCCTCTTGTTATACCGGGAAGCGGATTTTCTGACCCTTGCCGATCTTGCAAACCGGATACGATTTTTTCACCACCCGCAAAAGATTGTCACCTATGTGGTGGACAGGAATATAAACTATACCAATATCTGTGTTTCCGGGTGCCGGTTCTGCGCTTTTTTTGAATCTCCGGGCAAGGGCAAAGGCTATGTGATTTCCCGGCAGGATCTGCATGGTAAAATCAAGGAGACCATGGATCTTGGAGGAACTCAGATACTTCTCCAGGGCGGCATGAACCCTGATCTGACCATTGACTATTACATTGAAATGTTAAGGGATATTAAAGCGAATTTTGATATCCATATCCATGGGTTTTCGCCGCCTGAAATCGATTATATTGCAAAAAAATCCTCCTTGTCTGTTTCAAAGACCATAACAATTCTTCGGGAATCAGGGCTATCCTCCATTCCGGGCGGCGGGGCCGAGATCCTTTGTGACGAGATCCGCCAAGAGGCTTCCCCGAATAAATGCCTTTCATCCGAATGGCTTGAGGTGATGCGGCAGGCCCATCTCCAGGGAATGAGATCCAGCGCCACCATGATGTTCGGCCATCTTGAGGACGACATGCATATCTTCCGGCACATGGACAAAATCAGGACTCTCCAGGATGAAACCTCGGGGTTTACCGCCTTCATCCCCTGGACCTTTCAGCCGGGCAATACAAAGATTGATGTAAAAAAAAAGACCGGTGCGGAATATCTAAGGGTCCTTGCCATGAGCCGGATTTTTCTGGACAATATCGATAATATCCAGGCCTCATGGGTGACTCAAGGGGATAAAATCGCCCAGACCGCTCTTTTTTTCGGCGCCAACGACATGGGGAGCACCATGATTGAGGAAAATGTCGTGGCTTCGGCCGGGGTTGATTTCATGCTGCCAAAAGAAGAGCTTATCCGTCTTATTAAAACCGCAGGGTTTGAACCACGGCAGCGGGACTGCTATTATCGCCTCTTATGACAATCCCATCCTTAAAAAAAAGAGAGATCCACAGAGCTGGCTGGATCATTTTGGATTCCGAGAATATTATTCAAAACGGATACTTGGAAACAAAAGACGGTATCATCACAGGAATTCATGAAGGGTTTCCCAAAGAGGCATGTATCGACCACGGACCCGGCGCCCTGATGCCTCCCCTTGTCAATGCACATCTTCATCTGGAATTGTCTGCTCTGAAAAATAAAATTCCTTTTGATAAAGGATTTCAATCCTGGATCAAATCTCTTCTGGAGCTGCGGCAGACGACCGGCAATGAGGTCCTTGTCCGGGAAGCAGAAAAAGCGGTTTTAGAATTGGTTTCTGCCGGGAATCTGTATGTGGGGGAGATATCCACCCTTGGGATAACAAAACAGCTTTTTGAAAATTCCGGGTTGGGCGGTATATTTTTCAAGGAATTTTTAGGGTCAAATATCAAAAAAGGATCTTTTTTGAAAAGCAACACGCTTTCTTTTTCCGTTGCCGGACATGCTCCCCATACCACTTCACCGGATTTGCTGAAAACCTTGAAAGAACAATCCCGGGCAGCAGGGTTGCCGTTTTCCATCCATGTGGCTGAATCAACGGAAGAGATGGAGTTTATTTTTAACAAGAAAGGACCCTGGGCTGATTTTCTGACCTTAAGGGGAATTGATTATAAAGCCTGGGGAGCCGGTTCAAAAACACCGGTTGCCTATCTTAATGATTTGGGGCTCCTTGACCCCCTGACCCTTGCAGTTCATCTTCTTAATGTATCAAACAAAGACATGGATATCCTTGCCCGGTCACAAGTGAACGTCTGTGTCTGCCCCAGAAGCAACCAAAATCTTCATCATCGGCTTCCGGATATTGAACAGATGATCAAAAAAGGCATTTGCCCGGCCCTTGGGACCGACAGTCTGGCAAGCTGTGATTCCCTCGATATATCCGATGAAATGGAGTTTGTGGCAAATCACTACCCCGGACTTGCCCCCCGGGTCATTTTTTCCATGGCCACTTTAAACGGGGCCAAAGCGCTTGGAATTCATCATCTTACAGGAACCCTTTCAAAGGGGAAAAACGCACAATTTATTTACCGGCCCATGGAGGCCAAAACAGAAAATCAAGTTTTTGAGAGAATCGTATCCCATGCATAATAAAAAAACAGTAATGGGGAAAATCAGTTATATCAATGCTTCCCCGGTTTATTACGGCCTTGATAACGGACTTTTGCCGGACTGGCTTGAAATGGACCCGGATGTACCTTCTGCCCTGAACCGAAAAATCATCGAGGGGAAAATCGTCATCAGCCCGATTTCAGCCGCTTTCTATGCCATGAACCATAAGGAATTGTTATTGCTTCCGGACTTGTCCATCTCTTGTCACGGAAAGGTCTTGAGTGTCATCCTGGTAAGCCGCTACGCCATGGACGAGCTTTCAGGAAAGACCGTGCGGTTGTCCCGTGAGTCGGCTTCGGCCGCCTCTTTTTTGAAAATGATTTTTCATCAGAAAAACATTACCCCCATTTTTCAGACAGGAGATGTCGGCCATATCGAGTCGGTATCCCGGGAAGTTGATGCCGCCCTTATCATCGGGGATACAGCCCTGACTCTGCCATGGCAAAAGCATTTTAATTATTGCATTGATCTGGGGCAATTCTGGTATGAAATGACCGGTCTTCCCTTTGTATTTGCCGTATGGGTGGTGAGGCGTTCCTTTGCTGAATCAAACCCATTGCTTGTCAAAAAGATTCATGATCTGCTTATGGCCTCAAAAGACTCGGGGTATCAGAATCTGGACAAGATCATCGAGGTGTCGCATCAAAAGCTGAACATTGAAAAAAAACTGGTTAAAGAATATTTTGATCTATTGTTTTGCGATCTGGATCAGGAAAAAATCAGAGCCATGGAGATCTTCTTTGATTCTCTGTTCGAGCAGGGAATCCTGACACAAAAAGCAAATATCCGCTTTTTTAAAACCGCTCAGGCCCGGCCCTGTTTGTAATTTTATCGTGGCAGCTGAAATGTAAAAACAGTGCCGTTGGTTTTTGAAGATATAAAAGAAACCTTGCCGTTCAGATATTTTTCGCCGAAAAGTTTGATGGAATAGGTGCCCATTCCCCGGCCCGGCCCGGATTTGGTTGAAAAATGCCGCTGGAATATTCTTTTTTGAATTTCAGGAAGGATATGGCTGTTATTCCGGACTTCCCAGGAAATATGGCCCTGGCCGATCAGGGTGGTTAAAGAGATGGTTTCATTTTTATCCGAGGCCTCAAAGGCATTGATCACCATGTTTCCTAAAATACGGGACACAAGAATGGGGTCGGTATGAATTGTGATTTCCTGATCTGACCAGTCTTCATTGATATGTTTTTCCACAGACGCAATATGCCCGCTGAAAATCAGCCGGGTTTCTTTTTTGATCTCTCCGAGAGGCACTGTGCTTTTAATGACATTGATCCCTTCTTGTTTATGCCGGGAAAAAGTCTTTTGCATGTCTACTTCGCGCATGATTCGTTCTATCCCTTTTTTAAGGGAAGTCACTTCCTCATTTTCCGGCAGATTCAATTCAAGCAATTGGATATTGCCATATAACGAAGTCAGGATATTATTGATATCATGAAAAAAGATTTTTTCAAGATTGATCCAGAAATGCTGTTTTGTCACATCCTGGGCATAAATCAAAATCCATCGGTTATTTTCCAGTCTGACGGGCTGGGCTTTAATCAAAAGACAGGTATGGGTGAGGGTCCCGGTTTTGTCACTGAGAAGGGCACAAACCTGTTCCTGCGTTTTATCATCCACAATGGCGGCCATCATGGCAATGGCAGCCCCGCAGGAGAGACAGGATTCCGTGGTGCCGCAGCCATTAGGTTTTTCAAAGGCGTGAACACAGTGAAGAGTTTCTCCAAGCCTCAACCCCAGGACTTTTTCGGCATCCTCAATCCCCAGCTCTTTTAAAAACGCATGATTTATGGCAACAATCTGCCGGTCCTCGTTTAACACCACCAGAAGGCCCGCCGCAGTTTTCAAGAGGGTATCCATAATCGGGTTATGGCTGATACTCTCGACCTGATTGATGAATTTTCGTCTTTCGGTTCTTTGTGCAGGCGCAAAATATGTATCCATATAATAGCCATCCTGTATTCGATTTTGTTTCGTTTTCAAATTGTTGTCATCTCGCTTAATATTTTTTTCAGGTCGCCGGGAACTGAATCATTTATTGCTTCAATGCTTACCCTCGGTGCGCCACCGGAAATCCGATAGGCATGATTGAGAACGCGATCATCCCAGATGGTTTGAAGATCATTTTTGATCAGGGTGTCAGAGGCGATAATGGGTTTTATCCCGCCCAGTTTTCCAATGACGAAATAATTGCCCAGACGGGCAACAAGAGGGCTGGTATCCATAAATCCGTTTTGTTTATCCACAGGAATGTGGCGTCTGTTTTCCAAAAGCCAGGCCAGAGACACCATATCGTGGGCAACAACGGATGGGGATGCAATGACAAGACCGGTTTCGGGGTGATGGACATATCCCTTGTCAGGACCAAAGGTGGTGAGAATTTTATCTGCAACGGATATAACCAGGCGCTGTTTTTGGAGCAGTGTTCGGGCAGTATTGGATTCTGCCGTTTTTTCATGGAAAGTGGCGGCATCCCGGTGATATTCCAGCCGGGTGTCCGTTCTCCAGTAGCCTACAGCCGCCTTCAGACCCAGGGTGGCGCCTGCAAGAACATGACGGCCGCAACGGGGCATGAGAATGATATGACCCACTTCCTTAAGAATATTGGGCATCATCAGGCCTTTTTTCCAGTTTGCATCCCATGCCATTGGATCTTCATAAAATGCATTCCATCCGGCTTCCTCGAAAAAATGAAGCTCCCCGCCGGCGTCCTTTACAGCCTTGGCCATGCCGCTGGCTTCCATCAATTTGCGAGTGCTGCCGGAAAATCCTTCGGGAGTCAGTTTGACGTGCTCTATACCAGACATATCTCCCACAATCACACGCCCCGCCCCTTTTTCTTTAAGCAGCATCACCATGGCGGCAACCCCGGCAGGGCTGGTGGTAGATGGGTAAGGCAGGCCGGAGTTGTGGGCCGGTTTGATGAAAACGGCATCATTTTCAGATAGCCATGAAAAATCAGTGCCTGCCAGAGCCGATTCCCGGACAGCCGCTTTGATGTCTGCTTCTGAAGCGCCCCGAGCTATTCCGGATAGAAAGACGGTGTCCTGACGGTCTGAAAGCTGTGGTTTTAGATGAGGAAAAGCTTCAGAAGCAAGGGAGTTTTCACTGGGGACTGCCAAGGCTGATAAAGCGGCCATACCTTTTAAAAAATCTCTTCGTTTCATGGCCCAACTTAAAATTTTAAATATTGATCGTTTACGTTTTAGTCTATCAGGAAAAGTCTCGTATAGAATTATCAAGATAAAAAACTTATGTAAATAAAAATTTTTATTGAGCGCTTATTAAAACCATTTGTAATCTAAACGAAAAATTATCTTAAATGTTTTAAAAATTGAAATTTCGAAACAGGTTCAAGAAAAAATTGAGGTTTAAGATGAATATATAACAATCGCTGATGGGAATAAAAGCTTTACTTTTCAGCAACAAAGCGATTTATCAAATCCAGCATCTCTTTATTTGAGCAAGGCTTTTCTATGACTGCATCAAAATCGCCCTGGTCAAGAAGCCAGGGCGTGCCTGACATTCCAATGATGGGTGTTGGCCTTTGAATTGTATTCCAGAGATAATCAAAGACCTGGTGACCTGAAATGCCGGGCATTTTTATATCGGTAAGAATCAGACTGTAATGCGTGGTTTTAATTTTCCGGATACCTTCTTCACCACTTTCTGCTGTTTCGACAGCATAGCCATGTCTGGACTGGATTTGCCGGAATAGTTTCAGGATATTTATTTCATCATCTATTACAAGAATTGGAGACGGTGTCCGGCTTTTTCCCATTATTGACCCTGTTGTTTTTCTTTACCGTCGCTTAAAACGGTTTTCAGGTCAATCAATAATAAAGCTGAAAAAATAGCGGTAGTTTGTCAGATAAAACCTGTCATTAATTTAAAGAAGACAAATAGGTTCTTAAATTAATTTTTCCATACTTTAATCCAAGTTTTTGCCGCATGTTATTCCGGTGTGAGGTAATTGCCCGTATGGATTTATTCAGGATTTGTGCTATATCTTTATTTGTTTTGCCGTCTTTAACAGGCGCTGCAACCTGGATTTCCGTTGGCGTAAGACCCATCATCGGATCTGATAATGTTTTTGAAAAAGGGGTGAACATGTCTTTAATGGTAGTCTCCAGGATATCAAGGATTTGATTCTGGGCTTCAGGTGCCTGGCTTTTTCGCAGATAGTTCAGCAGGGGTTGTAAAAGGGATTTGTATTTTGTTTCATTCTCTGCCAGCATCTGTTGCCCGATATTCAATTTTTGATTATCGGTTTGTACCGATTCTTAGACAGGGTCATTTCCCAACAATTTATTAATACTGTTTACATAGTCAATATTTTTGCAAGGTTTTGACAGATGGTCAATATAGGGATCATTTTTCTTTAACTCCTTAATAGACTCCAGGAACTCGATGTTTCCGGAGATAAACAGAACCGGAACGCTTTTATTCTTTTCCCGGAGGTGATGATATACATCCATGCCGCTGACATTACCCGGAAGAACATAGTCCAAACTGATTAAATCATATTGATTCCTATCAAAGAAATCCATGGCCATCCTGCCGTTATTGGCAATATCCACTTTGTGATGGCAAGGTTCGTGGCTCAGTATCCTGTATTGGACATCCGAAATGGCCTGCTCGTCTTCAACAATCAGGATATATTTTCCAAAACAGATGGGTTTTGTTTCAATTTTTTTAATTTCATCATTTGTTAAATCTTTTTTAATCACCGGCAGACGAAGGATAACCTTTGTGCCCTTTTGGATTCGCGAACGGATTGAAATATCACCCTTATGCTGCTCAATATATCGTTTTACATTGGACATGCCGTAGCCCGTTCCCTTAATTCCTGGTTTATACATCCCGTTTTTATCCTTGCTGCCTTTAAGGGTAAAAGAAGGCTCAAAAATTTTTTCAAGAAACTCGGGAGGTATGCCACACCCATTGTCCTCAATTTCCAGGAAAATAAATTCTCCCTGATGATATGTACTGACAACGATTTCGGGTTGATCAGCAAGGCTTACGGCATGGATTGAATTTTGAACGAGATTGACGATGGCATGTTCCATCATGCCGGGATCCGCCAGAAGGTCAGGTATTCCTCGACCATATTGCCGGGCGACATTGATTCCTTCCAGATCTTTTTTTAAAAGGCTCAGCACCAGGTCCATTTTTTCATTAATGGAAAAGAATTCCTGTTTGGGTTCATGGTCCTTGGCAAAGGCTACCAGGTTTTTAGTAAGGTTTTTCCCGCGGATGGTTTGATTCAGAATCAATTCCAGCGTCTTTCGTGTTCGAGTTTCTTTGCAGTCAACAAGTGCAAGCTCTGCATTGCCCATGACAATGCCAAGAATATTATTAAAATCATGGGCCATTTTCCCAGCGATCCTTCCTATCAGCGCCTGTTTTGCATGTTCATCCGCAATTTTCTGGGCTGTCAGCTTTTCAGCTTCCGCCTTTTTTCGATCGGTAATGTCGATGGTATAACCGGCCAGTAAGGTTTTATCTCCCTGGATAATAGGAAATTTGATGGTGGTATAGCTTTTCCCGTTCAATTCCTCATCCAGTTTAAGCATATTCCCTTTTGAGACGACATCCCAGTCATCTTCCGTTATCTTGGCAGCAAATTCCGGAGGAAACAGGTCTTCCATTGTTTTGCCGATCATCCCGCTGCCTTTGATACCGATCATGTCCTCGAAATTCTCACTGGCCTGCAACACAAAGCTCCTGCCCGGGCCTACTTCTTTGATATAACAGTAAACCGGTGAGTGCCGTATAAACAACATGAGCAGCTCATTGTTTTCCAGCAATGCTGCTTCCGCCTTTTTCCGATCGGTGATATCCCGGCCCACGGATTGAATTTCCATCAAATTCCCGGAATCATCAAAAATTCCCCTGTTTACAAATTGCATCCAATGGATTTCTCCTTTGCCGGAGCGAATCCGGTTTTCAATGACAACGGTCTGGTTTGAAGGGGATAAAGCCGAAAGCTTTTCCTGAATCATCTCCAAATCCTCATCTAAAGGGACCGGGTGCCATTTTTTGCCGATCAATTCATTTGCTGGTTTGTTAAAAAAATCACAATACACCGGATTGACGTATGTAAATTCACCGTCTGCCCTAAACCGGCAGACAAAATCCGTTTGATCTTCGAGCAACGACCGATACCTGTTTTCGCTTTCCCGCAGGGCTTCCTCCGATCTGGTTAGGCGTTTGCTAAAATGCCTGCTTATGGCCTTCATGATTCCCATGGCGGAAAAAGTAAGCACGATAATAATGAAAACCTGAATGAAAAGGGTATGGCGTTGCTTTTTCCGTGCATCTTCAACTTTTATCCCGATACGCACCACGCCGGAGATATTCGGATCAAGTCCTGTGTGATAGGGTAGTAAAACCTCCTTGATGGCTGACCCATCCATCAGCCTTTCCGTCAGAATCATGCCTCTTGTTTCTATACATTTTCGGCTGAGGTTTTTTTCTTCCGCATTGATTGGTTTGTCATTCCTTTTACTGTCTGTATGCGCCTCAATGGTCCCATCAAGTGTTTCAACCGATATATAGGCAAGTTCCGGCAGTCTTTTCTGCATTTCTTCAAGCAGAAGACGGGAATGGTATTTCCCGGAAAAGCTGATCCGGTTGATGGATTCGCTGAGAACATTTCCGATGGTTCCGACCAGACGATTTTCTTCATTTTTCTGAAGTGTAAGAAAAAGGTATCCGGAAATGGAGGAGGCGATCACCATGACAAGCAACATGACGATACCAAAAGCATATGTTCTTTTTTTGTCAACCTGACTTATGGCATTCTTTGACTCAATATCCATAGGTGTATGTTCAATTTAGTGTTTTATTATTCGAAGCGACCCCTGCCATTCGGGGGAAGTGCTTTTCCATGGTTTAATAAAATTATCAGCCATGGGACCTGACCATCCCTGGTACATATTAAGTGTTTCAACCGTTATCGGAAAGACGGGAACAAGGGCATGAAAAGGCGTTTTTTCACCGCAAAGGACAGCATAGCCCGCCTTTATCGCCTCTGCCCCAAGTTGGCCGCAATACTGTGCCGAATCGATTACCGTCAGCCTACCCGTGCGGATATTGGTCACTGAGGCGGGGTCTCCGTCAATTGATGCCACCTGGATTTCTGTGCGGCCTGCTCTGGCAAGCGCATCTACTACCGCCAGACCGCCTCCGTCATTTACGGTGAAGACCACATCCACACTGCCTTTCTCAGGAAAATCACGAACTATGTCCTCTCCGGCTTTTTTCCCTGCGATAGGTTCAACTGCGGTATATGTTTTAATGATTTTATATTTTTGACCGGATTTGTTTAGGGCATCGATAAACCCGTTTACCCGCTCCACGGTTGAAGAGACATGCGGGTATTCGACCATAATGATGTGCATGTCTTTTTCTTTTGAAAAACGGGAAGCAATATATTCGCCATCCAGATATCCGGCCTGATAATTATCAGATGTCCTATAGGCGGTCAGCATTCCCCCGCTGATATATTGGTCATAGGCGATTACCGGAATTTTGGATGTATTGGCTTGTCTGAGGGGTTCTGACAAGGCGGCATTGTCGGTGGGCTGGACGATGAGAAGATCAATGTCTGCATTTATCAATTCTTTCATCTGGTTGATCTGGTTTTCTATTCCTTGATGACCATCTCCGGCGACACGAGTCTCAAGGGCCATACTGGGTTTCCCGTTCTTTTGGGCTGTCGCATTGATCCTGGCACATTCATCTTCAAGCCCTTTTCGCATGGCAACCTGCCCTGGAATATTCATTGACCAGTACAGCACTCCCACCCGGAATTCCTTTGCCAAGGCAGCGCTTGCAAAGCAAAAACAAACGGCCAAGCATAAAGCAAGACAAGTCTTCGAAATCATAATATTATCTCCTAACAATTGTCTTTGATAATAACCATGATGAAAGCCGCATTTTTAAATCTTTTCTCCACTCCTTTTCAAGGATTTATTCTGGAGAGAAGAGTTCGTGTTTTTTTGAATGGAAAAGTTTATTTTAAAAACATTATAGAAAAAAGATTAAAAAGGCAAACGGATTTTGTTATGTGACAAAGGGCAGGTGATGATGCTTAACGAGTTTTGGTATATGCTGGCGACAGGCTGAGTTGCGGCAGCTTGTCCCCAGCGGCTTTAAGGATCAGCCCTTGGTCCAGAGGATGGCCTTTCTCTTTTCCGGGATGAGTTTTGTCAAGTCTTCAATTTTTCCAAAGGTCAGAACCCTTGCCATGCATTGTTTGGCGCAGGCAGGCTCAAGACCTTGTTTAACCCTACCTGCGCAGAACATGCAGGCACGGGTAAAATTCGGGATATTGGTTATAGAGTGTCATTATTCCCTACAGCCTTTATAGCCCCTTCATGCTGGGGAGAGCAACCTTTTCCGCAATAAAATTAATAGTGATGTTTTTTGTTTCATCTCCCCAGACGCAGTTTTTCATGCCAAGGGCGGCATCGCATTTGTTTGGCTCGCCGATGAGGGCAATCACCTGGGAATATTCCATGCCTACTTTGACTTTGTCATAGTTTTCCCGGTTTATTTTGCTGCATCCGGCAAGGATTAGAGAGAACATCAGTGCGGCGGCTATCAGCGGTATAAGGCGTTTCATCATTTTTATCCTTTTTTTATAAGGGTTCAGGTTTCTGGTGATTGTGAGAATATTCGGGTTAAACCCGGATGTCAAGAAATTGAACCCTTGAAATTCATAAAAACCCGTTTGCCTGTCCGGCGTTAAACTGATAATAGAATCTGGCATGAGAATTGAAATTTTAAGCATGTGATTCAAGGAGGGCGGATGAAAAGAATAATAAAATGGCTGTCCGGGATTGTATTTCTTTGTGCGATGGGGTTTGGGGTGTATTTTCTCAATGAGGCCCTGCCCATTGGAACCGGGTATTCGGCCAAATATATCTGTTCCCAGGTGTTTCTGGCAGGAAAAAATCCGGATCAGGTGTTTGAAAAAGATGTCAAGCCTACCCATATCCTGTTTCAGCTTGTAAAACCGGTGGTGGATGAAAAGAATAAAACGGTTACGGCAGCTGCATTCGGTTTTCGGAAACCCATGACTGCCATGTACCGGGAAGGGTGCGGGTGCACGCTTATGGTGGATACGGACAGGGACAGGCTTAAAAAGCAGATGAACAATATGTCCTTGTATGAATTTAAAAGAAGTGATGAGATCTGGCCCAAAGGTGAAGGGGTTGATCTGGACCGGCTGCCGGAAAAAGTGAACCAAGGAAAACTTAAACAGGCCATTGATGAAGCCTTTAAAGAACCCGGACCGGATACAAAGCGAAACACAAGGGCCATTGTGGTGGTCCTGGGAGACAGGATCATTGCTGAGCAGTATGCACCAGAGAAGGATAAGGATACGCCCATGCACGGCTGGTCCATGTCCAAAAGCGTGACCAACAGCCTTGTGGGGATACTGGTCAAGGAAAAGGGGCTTGATATCCATGCACCGGTAGCGGTGGCGGCCTGGAAAAGTCCGGATGATCCAAGGCACAAGATCACCCTTGACATGATGCTTCGCATGTCTTCGGGTCTGGCATTTGAAGAGGTTTATGCCCCGTTCAAGGATGCGACTTATATGCTGTATACGGCCGGGTCCATGGCAGACTATGCCGCTGCCAAGCCTCTTGCTGCCGAGCCGGATACGGTTTGGAATTATTCCAGCGGCACTGCCAATATCATTGCCCGGATCGTCACGGATCAGGCAGGCGGAACCCTTGCCGGGTATCATCAATTTGCCAAGGAATATCTGTTTAACAAGATCGGGGCCTATTCTGCCGTGATTGAACCGGATGCGTCCGGCTCTTTTGTGGGGTCGAGCTATATGTTTGCAACGGCAAGGGACTGGGCAAGGTTTGGGCTTTTTCTGAAGAATAAAGGCGTCTGGAACAATGAAAAAATCCTGCCTGAAGGGTGGATGGAATATTCCACCACACCCACGCCCAAGGCGCCCATGGGGGAATACGGGGCCATGTTCTGGCTCAACAGCGGTGAAAAAGGCAACCCGGATCATAGAAAATTTCCGTCTTTGCCGGCAGATCTCTATTATTGCGGCGGGTTCAACGGCCAGATCGTGGCGGTGATTCCGTCACGGGATGTGGTGGTGGTAAGGCTTGGCGTCACCCATGACAAATCCTGGAGCCATGAAACCTTGATCCGGCAGGTGCTGGACTCCATTGAGGCGAATTAGCCCGTGCTCCTGATTTTTCCGCCCATTGCCAAACCTTGCGAACCCCCGGCCGGGGTGGCCTTGTTGTCTTCTGCCTTAAAGGAAAGCGGAATTCCCTGTGAGGTGGTGGATGCGAATATTGAAGGGATGCTGCATCTGATCCGGTCTGATGTGACAGCCAAGGATGTCTGGTCCAAAAGGGCCATTAAAAAAAGGGAAGAAATCCTTTCCGAATTAAAGGGATCAAGGCTTTATCAGAATGAGGACCGCTATCACCATCGGATCTATGATCTGAACCACATGCTCTCCATCAGCGTGGATCAAAAAAGATTCAAGATCTCTTTGAGCGATTATTCCGATAATCTGCTGTCATCGGTCAGCAGCAAGGATCTGTTAAAAAGTGCGGCTGAGTATAGGCAAAACCCTTTTTACGGGTATTTCGAAGCAGGCCTCAGGCAAAGGGTTGAGGATTCACCATCCGGATATGTCGGGCTTTCCATCTGCTATCTGAACCAGGCCCTGGTCGGGTTTGCCCTGGCCGGGTGGATCAGGGAGAATTTTAAGGATAAAAAAATCATCATGGGCGGGGGGCTCATTTCCTCCTGGATGAGCCGTCCCGACTATACCCATCCTTTTGATGACTTGATAGATGTCTGCATCAAAGGAGAAGGAGAACAGCCTCTGCTGGAATTACTCGGCAAAAAGAAGGGAAACAAAAGACATTATGTGCCGGATTATGATTTTGTAAAAAAAGACGTGTATCTGGCTCCTGGAAAGGTTCTGCCTTTCCGGGCCTCCATCGGGTGTTACTGGAGCAAATGCAGGTTTTGCCCGGAAAAGGCGGAAACCCGGGCCTACAGTTCCCAGCGCGCGTCCAAGGTGCTGGCGGATTTAAGAACCATTGAACAAAAATACAGCCCTGACTATGTTCATCTTATTGACAATGCTGTTACCCCGGCGTTTTTAAGGGCCATGTCCCATGAACGGTTCAGCTTTAAATGGTATGGGTTTGTGAGGTTTGAAAAAGACTTCCTGGATCTGGAATTCTGCCGGAACCTGAAAAAATCCGGATGTGATATGCTGAAACTCGGGCTTGAATCAGGGGATCAGGCGGTTCTGGATCAGATGAACAAGGGCACCGATCTTGATATGGCATCTAAAATACTGGCGAACCTTCATAAGGCTGGCATTTTGACCTTTGTTTACCTGTTATTTGGCACCCGTTTTGAAGATAAGGCGGCGGCCCAAAAGACCCTTGAATTTGTCAAAGCCCATGAAGCCTATATCGACTATTTGAACTTGGCTGTTTTCAATCTCCCCAAATTCAGTGAAGATGCGGAAGGGTTGGAAACCTGGGAATTTTATCACGGAGATCTGTCCCTGTATCTGAATTTTATACATCCGCTTGGATGGGACAGAAAACAGGTCAAGCAATTTATTCAAAAAGTATTTAAAAAAGAAATGTCCGCAAGTATCCGGAAGAATCCGGCGTTTTTTTCATCAAACCATGCAGTATTTTTTAACAAGATAAAAGGTGAATCATGATTGTTCATATACTTTCCACAGGGGATGAGGTTCTCCTGGGTGATATTGTGGATACCAATTCCGTACATCTTTGCAGATCCATGAAGGACATGGGATTCAAAGTTGAAAGGATCACGGCAGTAGGGGATGATATTGAAAAGATCTCACATGCCTTAAAAGATATTTCTTTTGTTGCAGATATCTGCCTTGTCACCGGCGGTCTTGGCCCGACCAGCGATGATGTGACGGCTCTGGCCTGCAGTTTGGCAGCCGGGGGTGCAGTTCAAATGGATGAAGAGGCTCTGGTATCTATAAAATCTTTTTTTCTGAAAAGAGGCTATGAACTGACCCCTGATAATGAAAAACAAGCAATGCTGCCCCTGGGCTCAAAAATGATGATCAACCACAATGGAACTGCGCCGGGGTTTTATATTCAGATCAATCGATGCCTGTTTTTTTTCATGCCGGGTGTGCCAAAGGAAATGAAGGTGATGCTGGAAAAGGAAGTAATGCCCATTTTGAATCAAAGATTCGGCCTTGATCGTGAAACCTTTATCGAACGGCTCACCGTATTTGGTCTTGGGGAATCAAGAACTGGATCATTGCTGAACGGATTTCATGAAAATTTTCCAGGGATACAACTTGGCTTCCGGGCGGATTTTCCCCTCATTGAAGTGAAGATGATGTTGCAGGGTGCTTCTCAGAAAAATGACACAGCAGAAAAAATGCTTAAGGCTAAGCAATGGGCCATAGACCGGCTTGAAAATAAGGTGGTGTCTGAAAAAGGCCTCGGTATTCCTGAAGAAGTCGGGCGATTGCTGGTATCTCAAAAGAAAACCCTTTCCATTGCAGAATCCTGCACAGGAGGGCTCCTATCCAACATGATTACGGATGTGGCCGGAAGTTCGGAATATTTTTTGTTTTCCGGGGTTACCTATTCCAATGATGCCAAGATCAATGTCCTGGATGTCCGGAAAAAAACCATCATGGACCATGGTGCGGTTCATGAAGAGACGGCCCGTGAAATGGCAGAAGGGGTCAGGCGTAAGGCAGGAGCGGATTTCGGGATATCCACCACAGGCATTGCAGGCCCTGGCGGTGGTACTATTGAAAAGCCGGTGGGAATGGTATGCATCGGTCTTGCAGGGGATGGTTTTTCACTGGCAAAGACTTACCGGTTTTCTTTTGACGACAGGGCAATGAATAAAAAAATGTTTGCCAATACGGCACTGGAGCTTTTAAGACGTCATCTTTTGGGTGTTTTGGAAACAACTTAAATACCATGCCAGGGTTTCTTTTTCAAATTGGATCTGGTCTTTTCCTGCAGTCATCTGATGGTCTCCGCCTTTTTGGATGATGAGCCGTTTGGATTCTTTTGCCTGGTCAAAAAGTTCATGGGCATTGGAGACAGGAACGGTTTTATCTGCATCCCCGTGAAAAATCAATACGTCAGAAAGATTTGCAGCCTTATCAAGGATATTGAATAACAGGTTTTCCTTAAAAAAACTCAAGGGCAGGGCAGGGCGCTTGCCATTGGCATGGATTGGGATATTTTCAATGGACCGGCTCCTGACCGGGGATGCGCAGAGAACAGCCCCGCAAAGCCGTATACTCATCAGGGATAATCTCTCCCAGGCATTAATGCAGGTGGAACCTCCCATGCTGGAGCCGAAAAGGGCAATATCCCGGCTGGTTTTGTTCAGGCTGAGGATATGCTGAACCGCAGCAATATAATCAATGGTTCTTTTCTCAAGGGAAGTGTCTTTGATAAAATCGCCCTGGCTCTCACCACAGCCCCTGTGATCAAAGCGGAAAAAGGCGATTTTGTTTTCCATGAGAAGTTTTGCCACAATTTTTTGTTTTGCAGAATCCTTTGATCCTTCAAGACCATGGGAACCCACCACAAGGGGCGGGTTTTTGGTATCCGGCAGGTGAAGAATCCCTTTGAGTCTAAACCCCTGGGAGATGAAATCGATATTCCGGATGCTTTTTTCCATACCTTGTCTTTATGCCATTAAACTATTATAATATCAAGTTTTGAAAAACCGCGGCAACAAAAATACTTAAGAAAGATTTCATAATGACAGCCATAAAAAAAAGTAAAACCTATGAACTTGAAATAATTGATCTTGCCTTTGGCGGCAAAGGACTTGCAAAACCGGAAGGATTTCCAGTGTTTATCGACCGTTGTATTCCAGGAGATCTGGTGTCTGTAAAAATCATCAAAAAGAAAAAATCCTGGGCAGAGGCAAAATTGATTAAAATCCTGGAGCCGTCTTCATCCCGGCATCCTGGAAAATGCAGATATTGCAATTATTGCGGGGGATGCAAATGGCAGGAACTTTCCTATGATCTCCAGCTTATGTATAAAAAACGGCATGTCATTGAATCCCTTCATCATATCGGGGGATTAAAGGATGTAAAGGTCCATGATGTGCTTGCCTCGGACCCGATTTATGAATACCGGAATAAAATGGAATTTTCCTGTTCCCCAAAACGCTGGCTCATGCCGGAAGAACTGGAAAATGAAGAGATTATCAAGGATTTTGGCATCGGCCTTCATGTGCCCGGCACATTTGACAAGGTGATCGACATTTATCAGTGTGAGATTATGCCTAATCTTGGAAATCAGATCCTTGAAACCGTGCGGAGTTTTATCAAAACATCGGCTTTGCCGGCCTATGATCTGAAAACCCATGAAGGGTTCTGGCGGTTTTTGATGCTGCGTCATTCCGTGGCCTTTGATACCTGGATGGTGAATATTGTGACCCGGGATAAAAGGCTGGATGTCGTATCAGAGCTTTGCAGCATCCTGACCCAAAATTTTCCTCAGATTGAATCCTTCATGAACAATATCACAGATTCCAAATCCGGCATTTCAACAGGTCAGGAAGAGATCTGCCTTTCCGGAAAAGACTATATCAATGAAAAATTAGGGAAATTTGTTTTTAAAATTTCAGCCAATTCATTTTTTCAAACCAACACGCGATCCTGTGAAAAATTATATGCCAAAGTTTCTGAATATGCCGGGTTAAAAGGGGATGAAATTGTCCTGGATCTTTATTCCGGAACCGGGACCATACCTATCTGGCTTTCAGGTCAGGCCAAAAAGATATTGGGCATTGAGATTGTAAAGAGTGCCGTGATTGATGCAAAAAAGAATGCAGGTCTTAACGCTATTGAAAATTGTGAATTTCTTGAAGGGGATATCAAGGATGTCCTGCCGGGTTTGAAAATTGTGCCGGATGTGATGATCATTGATCCGCCAAGGGTGGGCATGCACAAGGATGTGGTGGATCAGGTGCTTTTTTTGGGGCCAAAGAAAATTGTCTATGTATCCTGCAATCCTGCCACCCTGGCCCGGGATCTTGAAATGATATCGCCCAAATATGAGGTTAAGGAAATTCAGCCGGTGGATATGTTTCCCCATACTTATCATATTGAATCGGTGGCCCTGCTTTTGAAAAAAGAGTAACCGGCTATGGTTTGCTCCCGTTTTCAAGGGGTTCTGAAAAAAGACAGCTTAAAATGAGCATGTCTTCATCGGTTTCGGAATGGATTTGATAGGGGAGCTTTTTGAATAGTTTTTTCATGCCTCTGTTCTCAGGAGAGGTATAGGCCACAAGACCCTTTATTCCATTGCCTTTGGCTGCTTCGGCAAGTTTATTCTGAAGTATCCGGGCGATTCCCATGCCCTGGTATTCCTTTGATACGGAATAGGCGACTTCAGCCATATTGATGATGGAATTTCTGAAATACTCTCCAACTGCAATGATTTTTTCAAACCCTACTTCACCGGTAGTGGCCACAATGGTCAGGTCATTGATATAATCGATTTCAAAGGTGGTGTTGATCTGATCATGGACAAAGCTTTTTTTCTCATGAAAAAATCTTGATACGATATCCCCCCGGTTCATGGAATAATAATGTTCCTGGATACTTCTTTCATCAACAGGTTTGGCAGGCCGGAAGGTAATGGGAATCTCATTGATGGTGATGGTTTCTTCATATTTCAGGGGATAAACCCCTTTGATGGCCTGTTTGAATTTTCTGTCAATGTCAATGAGATCAAGTTCTCTGGCTTTTGTGAACAGTTCATCCCTGAAATCCGGATGGGCAATGCTGATCAGGGCCAGAGCCCTTTCCTGAAGGCTTTTTCCAAAGAGGTTTACAACACCGTATTCTGTGGCCACATATTGGACATCCCCTCTTGGCACGACAACCGCCATCTCATTCAGGCTGGGAACAATGCGGCTTTTCTCACCATGATCAGCAGTGGAGGTAATCATAAGAATGGATTTTCCTCCATTTGACATGGCGGCTCCCCTGGTAAAATCAAGAAGCCCGTTTATACCGGTATAATTGTTAAAGGGCAGGGCATCTGCCGCCACCTGGCCCGTGAGATCAATGGCCATGGCGGTATTGAGGGTTGTCATGGCATTGTGTCGTGCAATAATCGAAGGGTTGTTGATGTAGTCAGAAGGATGAAATTCAATGGAGGGGTTGTCATCCAGGAAGTCATACAGCAATTTTGATCCCACAGCGCTTCCTGCCACAAGCTTTCCATTGTTGAACCCTTTTTTTCTGTTCGTGATCACGCCGATGGAAACAAGGCGCATCAACCCATCTGACAGATACTGGGAATGGACGCCGATATCATTTTTTTCCGACAAGCAATGCATAATGGCTTCATTGGTTACACCCAGGCTGGCCTGGAGGGTTGAACCGTCATCGATCAGTCTTGTGATATGTCTGGCGATCATATTGGCTTCCTCAAGTTCAGGAAGAGGCTGGATGGTCAGAAGATCTTCCTCATGTTCGACAATATAATCCACATCATTGACGTGAATAAAGCTTCTGCCGAGGACCCTGGGCATATTCGGGTTGATTTGGCAGATAACGATATCTGCTGCCTCACAGGCGGAAAGGGTGATATCCACGGAAACCCCAAGGCTCATCCAGCCGAAATCATCCGGCGGGGAAGCTTGGATCAGGGCTGCATTAAGGGGCATCATCCTGGATTTGAAAAGATGGGGGATCTGTGAAAGATTAATGGGCGTGATAAATCTTTTATTCCGGTGAATTTTTGTGGATGAGGCAGACCCGAGATAAAAGGACCGGATATTGAATTGCTGGGAATGGGATCGGTTGGCAATGAGTGTCAATGGGCCGCTTTCAATAGTCAATAACCGGACGATTTCAAGATCGGTAAATCTTCCGGCAGCATTTGAAAGGGCATTGACCAGATGCTGAGGTTCGCCGCATGAGGATCCGATAAATACCCTCTGGCCGGGTTTGATGTGCATGAGGGCTTCATCGGCAGTGGTTCGTTTCTGAATATAATTGTCTGCCCAATAATTAGATTTCGGCATTTAAGGACTCTCCATTTTAATTTTATAAACAATGCTGTATATTACCATGAAACCAATCTGAGAACATAAAGAATTTTTGTATTTTTAAAAAATGGAGGGCGTACATGTCTTATTTTGATTTCACAACTTTCGAGGTTACCTTTAACCATTATATCCGGTATACCCTTGGAAAAAAAATTGAAGAGGCATCCCCCTATCATCTTATGAAAGCGGTATCCACTGCTGTGGGAAGATATCTGGTGGATATTAATTTTGAAACCTATCAACGGTATATCGATAAAGGATCAAAACGTCTGTATTATCTTTCCATGGAATTTTTGATCGGAAGGCTTTTGGGTAATAACCTCCTGAACCTGGGGATATATGATAAATGCGCGGTATTTTTAAAAAAGAAAGGGATTGATCTTGAAACCCTTTTAGAGACGGAGCGCAATCCTGCTTTAGGAAACGGCGGATTGGGAAGGCTTGCCGCCTGTTTCCTGGATTCTTTGGCAACCCTGGATATGCCGGGGTTTGGATATGGCATCAATTATGATTATGGGTTGTTCAAACAGGTGATCGTCAATGGTTATCAAAGAGAACAGCCGGATTACTGGCCGAATCGGTCTTCACCCTGGCTGATTCAAAGATCCGGCAATAAATGCATGATCCCCATTTATGGAAAAATAGAAGATACAAAGGACAGGGACGGCGGATATAACCCCATGTGGACGGATTGGAAGCTGATTGTGGGAAGACCCCATGATATTCTAATAGCGGGATATGGCGGCCGAACAGCCAATCGTCTGCGGCTTTATTCGGCATGGGCTTCGGAAGATTTTGACATGCATATTTTTAATGAAGGGGATTATTTTAATGCGGTTAATGAGAAAATAAAATCCGAAACCATATCCAAAATCCTTTATCCGTCAGATTCCAAGGAAGCAGGAAAAGAGCTGAGACTGGTTCAGGAATATTTTTTGGTGGCATGTTCCATAAGAGATATTATCCGGATCAATCAGAAATACAATAACGGGCTTGAAAACCTGCATGAAAAAGTGGCCATTCAATTGAATGATACCCATCCTGCGCTGACGGTTGCCGAATTGATGAGGATTCTGGTCGATGAAAACGGGATTGATTGGGAAAAGGCATGGGATATCACCACCCGGACATTGGGGTATACCAATCATACCTTAATGCCTGAAGCACTGGAAACATGGCCTTTGTCGGTAGTTGAAAAGGTGATTCCAAGACATCTGCAGATTATCTATGAAATCAACAGACGGTTTATTGATACTGTAAAAGCAAAATTCGGCAAGAATTGTCAGGACCTGATTGAAAGGATGTCCATCATTACCGAAGGTAACCCAAAGCATGTCCGGATGGCCAATCTTGCTATTATCGGAAGCCATTCGGTGAACGGGGTGGCCAAAATTCATACCGAACTTGTAAAAACCAAACTTGTTCCTGAATTTTATTCTTTTTTCCCTGAAAAATTTAATAACAAGACCAATGGCGTGACACCGCGACGATGGATTGTTTCCTGCAATCCGGGCTTAACGAAATTGATTTGCGAAGCCATTGGAGACAGATGGATTTCCGATCTTGAACGGATAAGGGAAATTGAAGAATATGCTGACGACAAATCTTTTCTGAATCAATTTGTTCAGATTAAAAAAGAAAATAAACAAAAGCTCGCAGACATTATTAAAAAAACGGTTCATGAGCCGGTTGATACGAATTCTATTTTTGATATCCAGGCCAAACGGATTCATGAGTATAAGCGACAGCTTTTAAATGTGATGAATATCATCCATACTTATTTTTTGATAAAGGAGGATAAACTGGACATCGGGAATCCGAGAACGTTTATCTTTTCCGGGAAAGCCGCCCCTGGATATCATACTGCAAAATTGATCATTAAACTGATTCATTCCGTGGCTCAGGTCATCAACCCGGATCCGAAAGTGAATCAGATGCTAAAGGTCATTTTTCTACCGGATTACAGGGTTTCTCTGGCTGAAACAATCATTCCTGCAGCCGATGTGAGTGAACAGATTTCAACGGCCGGTATGGAAGCATCCGGTACCGGGAATATGAAATTTGCCATGAACGGTGCTGTAACCATTGGGACTATGGATGGTGCAAATATAGAAATATATGAGCAGGTTGGAAGGGGGAATATTTATATTTTCGGTCTTAAGGTCGATCAGATTGAGGTTCTTCGGCCTCAATACAACCCCAAAGATTATCTTGTGAAAGATATTCGGCTTAAAAGGGTGGTGGATGCGTTGGGCTCTGATATGTTTTGTAGAAAAGAGCCTGGATTGTTTCGCCCTCTTTTTAAAAAACTGGTTGATGAAGGGGATTTTTATTTTCACTGTGCTGATTTTTCATCCTATGTCAATGCCCAGGAATTGATCGGCAGAGACTATATGCAACCCCATCAATGGGCGGTCAAATCTATTTTAAATACAGCCAGAACCGGATTGTTTTCAAGCGATCGAACCATTAAAGAATATGCAAAGGAGATATGGAATATTAAATCAGAAATTTAATCATATTAAAATTTTTTATATCTTTGTCTTGCGAATTTTAATTCTTTCTTGTATTTATCTGATACAATCAGTTTATGAATCATATTCAAAAAATAATGAGGTAATCCATGGGCATATATGAGCGCAAACAAAGAGAAAAAGAAAAAAGAAAAATAGAAATCATCAATGCAGCAAGAAAAGTTTTTTCAAGCAAGGGATTTAATTCTTCGACCATGGAGGAAATCGCAACCGAGGCGGAATTGAGTCCCGGCACCCTGTATTTGTATTTTAAAAATAAGGAAGAGCTGCATACCTCTCTTTCCATTGAAATTCTGAAATATCTGACAGAGGAGATGCAAAAAGTAGTTGCCGAAGAAATTTCCGTGGAAGAAAAAATAGATCTTTTCCGTGATGTTTTTATCAAAGTATATCAATACGATCCGAATATCCTGATCAATCTGTTCCATCTCCAATCCGGCGAAACCCTCCAGAATCTTTCCGATGAGGTGTTACAGCAAATTAAGCTTTATTCAGGCATGGCTCATGGAGCAATTATCAATGTCATAAAAGAAGGTATAGAACAAGGCAAATTTGTTGATGAACATCCCGTGGCATTGGCGGATGTTCTGTGGGCATCCTATGCCGGCATTGTACTTTGGGTAGATTCCAAAAGGCTATTGAATGACCAGAAAGATTTTGTCAAGCCCACCTTAAAAACCGCCTTTACCTTGATCAGCAGAGGGTTGAAAAAAAATTAGTATTTATTTGCACAACCGGTGAACGGTTTGGGCATGCCATTCACCTCTTCCCGAAAATGTGGGAATACCCTTTTCTTTTAAATAATCAGCAATGGCTGCAAACGTTGCCTCTTTTTTTCGCATGGCCCGGATTGTGGATAGAATTTCGTCTTTGGTATAATGGGCCCCTAATGCATATCCGGCAGTTGTTTTTGAATGGTGGCCTTCAACAAGAAAAAAATCGGTACTGAACAATTTATTGAGATTGTCAAAGAAAAGCGTGATTGAATTATGTTGACGAATTTTTGCCTCTATCAGCAGTTCATTGGAATGGGTTAATTTTTCCAGATGATGGATGAAATCAGATGTATTCTCTGAAAATTTAGGCAGGATATCTGTCAGACAGTCAATGAGAGATTCATTTGCATTGAGATTGTCCGGTTTTTTATCCCGGGCTTTTTGACGCTCATTTTGTGAATGATATCGGCCGTCAAGATTTTTTTTAGAATTAGAAAAGTCTTTCTTACTAGAATTGCGCAAGTTTTTTAAAAAATCACTCATCCTGCACCTCCCGGCAATCAGGTTAAAATTTTGATGTTATATATTGAAGAGTTAAATAATGGGTATTGCTTACTGATTTTGATCTTTTTATATAATCGCATCATAATTAATTGCCAAGAGCAAGTCAAGCCCATGGCTTAGAATAAAATATGTAAAAAATAATTTGATTTAAAATTCAGTTAGCAGTGCTTCCTGTGATTTACAAACAGGAAGCACGATGAAATCATAAAGGACTTATAACCAACATTACGATTTTTCAAGTTCCAAAATTAATTTTTCAGCTTCTTTGGCTTCAGCAAATTTATCGTTTAGTTCAAGGGCTTTTTTCAAGGAAGCAACAGCAAGAACTTTATCGCCTTTTTTAGCATAGGCCAGACCCAAGTGATAATTAACCGTGGGATTGTCGGGAATCTTTTTTAAACTGTCAAGAAATTCGTTTACGGCATTGCCGAACAACTCTTTTTTATAATAAGCCATTCCCAATGTATCCATGATGCCTGGATCTTCGGGAAGTTTTCCTTTTGCCATTTTTGCAAGTTTCAATGCCTCATCAATATTTTCCGTCCGTTGTAAAAGATGATAGGCCAGATTATTGGCAGCCGGTGCAAATTCAGGGTTAATTTCAAGTGCTTTCCGGTAATGATCCGCTGCTTTTTCATACTCTTTATCGCTGTCATAAATGGTGCCGATCATCATATGAGGGGCAGGCAGTTTTGGATTTTTTCCCAGGATAATTTCGTACTGTTTAATGGCTTTTTCTTTATTTTTTTCGCTCAGAAAAATTTTTGCCAGGGTTTCATATGGTGGAAGATAGTCAGAATTCGTCTCAATGGCTTTGTTCAAGGATTCTTTAGCTTTCTCAATATCATTCTGGGCAAGAAATATTCCGGATTGAATGTTATAAACTACAGCGACAAGCGGTTTTTGGCCGTCATAAAGTTTGATTTGTTTGTCACAGAGGTCAAGGGCAGTGGCGTATTCTTTTTTAATGACATGGTTTCTTACAATTTGTAAAAAGACATCGATCAATTTGTTGTTTTTTTCATAGGCGGTTTTCAAATATCCCAATGAAGCGTCATATTTTTTTAAGGCTGATTTTAAAACCCCCATCTGATAGTAGGCGATAGGATTATCAGGGGCAATTTCGATAAGTTTTGCATAATCTTTTTCAGCTTCGCTCAGTTTATTTTGTCCAATAAAGGCATTGGCTCTGATCAGTCTTGTCTGATAATCATTGGGGTTTAATTCCAGGGCGGATGAAGCCTCCTTTTGGGCCAGATCAAAGGAGCGCTCATGAAGATAGATATCGGAAAGCAGGGTTTTGGCTTTAAAATAACCGGGGTTAAGCTCAACAGCTTTGCTGACGGATGTTTTGGCCTGGTCATAATTCCCCGTACCGATAAAGCAGAGGCCTTTAAAATAATGGGTCCGGGGTGCTTTGGGCTCCTCTTTTTCAAGTTCTTCAAGGAGTTCCAATGCTTGCGTGAATTTATTTTCTGAAACCAGGATTTCACTTTTCAGCATCCGGGTAGGATAATAATTAGGCCGTTCCGTAAGGATAGCCGATATGATTTTATTGGCAGCTTCAATCTCTTTGTTTGAATAATGAAATCTTGCAATGGTGTCTTTAACAGAGACATTGTCGGGTTCTAAAGCAGTTGCTTTGGAATACATTTCCAGAGCTTTGGCATTGTCCTTTGTTTTATCATAGAAATCAGCAGCGATCAGGAGGGGCTTTAAAGCAGAGGGGGAAGCTTTTATTGCATTAAGATAGGCTGTTTCGGCAAGGTCATTTTTTTTCTGATTATAATATAAATTACCCAGCAGAATATGAGCCTCAAAATTTTCCGGGCTGTTCTTTATTGCTTGTTGAAGCTGATCTTCTACTTTTTCAATTTTTCCTTGTTGAATATAGAATCCGATAAGGGGCATACGGACTTGAAGATTTTTATCGTCAATGGCAATTGATTTTAAAAGCAGGGCTTCGGCTTCATCCGGCCTTTTCCCAATGGCGTGGATTTTTGCCATATTTTGTATTGCCGGGATATTGTTGGGCTCCATCTCAAGAATGCTTTCATATATAGAAAAGGCCTTATCAAAAATTTCTTTTTGCATGAAAATCTGAGCCTTGACATGCAGTGCCTCCACATTTTTAGGCTCTTTTTCAAGGACAAAAACAATTTTTTCCATGGCCTGTTCTAAGCTTTTATTCAATACCAAAAACTCAGCCAATTTCAGATTTGCTTCTACATTGTTTGCATCAAGCTGGATAATTTTATTATAAACGGCAAAGGCGTCTTTAATATTTCCCAGCTTTAACATGTTTTTGGCCAGAAGATGATAAGCATCCACGTACCCGGGGTCTATCTGCAAGGCGTTTTTCAGTTCAATTTCCGCTTTTTTATAATCTTTATTTTCATAATATTTCGAGCCTTTTTGATAGAATGATTCTTTTTTCTCGGTGTCGGATTGGCATGCGGTTAAAGAAATAGCGATAAAGACGATGCAAATGGTTTTAAAAAATAAATTCATTCATTCCCCCGTTTGAAAATTCGAATACTTGTATATCCATTTATCATGTGTTAAACATTTGTCAAACAAAAAGAGTAGGCACTGATATACATGGATTTAAAAATTAAAGTCATCTGTTTGGTATTTGTATGTAACATGCTCACCATGAGCCATGCACCTGCATTTTTTCAACATAATGAAAAGTCGGATAATTTGCGCATTGAAAATACACCAAATGATCAATCAACTCAAGACAATAATCTTTTATATCTATATGATAATTTTTTTTCCAGGGCTTCAGAAGATTATTTTACAAAAAAACGAGGGGATTTTATCTTCGCAGATCAGATCAAAATCCATATCCCCATGAATATCATGATACAGGAGTCAATTTATCCTGAAAATTCAATCGACCGGATGATGGGCGCAAACCTCAGAGCTAAAAAATTATACGATGAATATACAGAGCTGCAAAAAAAAGTCAGGTCGCTTCAAAAAGAAGATGCAATTCAGGATCAAAAGAAAAATGAAAAAAAGAAGGAAGGATCTCTTGACGCGCAGATCGATATTGAAGAAAAAAATGAATCAATCCAAAAAACCATGTCTCATGTGAGCTTTCTGGGTCAGGCTCCAAAAGAACTTGAACCGGAGCAAAACCCGATTATTTTTGAGCAGCAGTCTCCCGTCAACAGCGAGATATCCACCCCGCAAAAAAATGTAATCGACCACGTTTCTTCAGAAAAATTTGATAATGAAAAAGGGGGTGAAGTCGATACTGGACAACAGCATCTGTTAAGAAAAGAAAGCCGTGAATTGCCTTGGGTTTTAAATGTGTTATTAAGGCTTTTAAATTATATCGTTAAAAACAGACTGGAAATTATGCTTTACATGGTTTTCACGGCTATGATTGTTTTCCTGATTTCTCTTAAACTAAAAAAATGAAAAATTTTTCCATTATATTAATGCTCGCCCTTGTCTTCTGGGGATGTACAGACAGGCTGAAGGAAGACCAAGCAGTCATTGAAGAAAAAGGAGATCTTGCCTTTTCCAGAAGAGAATATCAAACAGCGGTTAATCTCTGGTCAAAGGCATATTCAAAAAATGAAAACAACAATCTCCTTGCCATAAAAATTGGTGATGCATACTTAAAGCTTGGCAAAATCGACAGAGCAGAAGCCTTTATCAAAAAAGCAGAAGAAAGAGATCCGGATAATATCAGTATTAAAATGAGTCTTGCAAAAATTTATATATTGTTATGGAATCTTCCGGAAGCAGAAAAAAAATGTGAATTTTTAAGTGAAAAAAAAATTGATGACCCTGAACTGGATTTAATCAAAGCCGACATCAGCCTTATGAAAAACGAAATCCATGAAGCTGAAAATTATTACAGGAAAGCGGTTATTGGCTCTAAAGATTCTTTAAGGGCGTTAATGAAACTTGCTGTTTTCCTGAAATCCGCAAACAGAAAGGAGGAAGCGGACGAAATATTTCAGATTGTCCAAAAAAATAAGAAACTACCATTTCAGATCAGTCTTCTCACGGCTGATTATTATCTTTTGGATGATCAATACGAAAAAGCAGAGAAAGCGGTTCTGGAAGCCATCGAAACAGAACCTGAAGATGTAGGTCTGAAATACTATTTGGTGAAATTATATCTTGCTGAAGAAAAAAATCAGAAAGCGGAAGACTTGCTTAAAAGCATATCAAATAACCAGCAAGATCTTTATCACAGGCTGATGACGGCCGACGTCTATATTCTGAATCAGAAATTTGATAAGGCGGAAAAAATTATAACAGAATTGAAAAAAGAAATTTCGCAGCCCATTGCGGACTTTGAGCTTCTTCAAGGTAAGTTTTGGCTTTATACGGGAAAGACGGTTTATGCAGCAGCTCATTTTAAAGCCGCACTTGATCTGAAACCCGGGCTCTTGAATGCCCGGTATATTTTGGGAATGACACATTTAATCAATGGAAAGGCAAAGCTTTCAGAGAATAACCTTACAGGTGCACTTCAGATTAACCCGAACCATTATAAAACATTATTGCTGATTTCAGAACTGTTATACAAAAAAGAAGAGTATGAACTGTCCCTGGGATATATTGACCGGTTGCTGGAGAAATATCCTGAAGATTTTACAGGCCGTATTATAAAAGGATTGAATTTAATAGGACAAAAAAAATATGAGCTTGCAAAGGGTGAATTTGTTCAGTCAATCATCCTCGGTAAAAGCAAGGTCCATATATCTTATTATTATCTGGGGTTGACCGAAGAATTATCAGGAGATTATATCAGTGCAACGAATTATTATAAAAAGGTTCTTGAAATAAATCCTGAATTGATTGATGTGTCGTACAGGTATTGCATGCTTCTGCTGAAAACAAAGCAGAACAAAACAGCGGATGATTTTATCCGGCAAAGACTCATGAATGGGACAGCATCATCTGAAGCTTATTATCTGGCCGGTAAAATAGCTTTATCGACGGGCAGAAAATCAGAGGGAGAGACCTTTTTAAAAAAAGCAGCGGAATTTAAGGACGCCCAGGGCCATATATATATCGAACTTGCAGATTTTTATAATAAAGAAGGAGATTTTGGAAAAGCTGTTGAAACACTGAAGGAATGTATGGAAAAGAAAGCCGACTACGCAGATGCTTGGATAAGGATGGCAGCATTTTATATTGATCGGCAGGAAATGCCTTCAGCCCTTGAAACCATACAGGCAGGGTATGAGAAATTTAAATCGCTTCCTGTTTTTAAAAGCAATCTTGCTTATTTGTTGCTCGAGAACCATCAGGATACGGATAAGTCACTTGAGATTGCCCAAGAAGCATATGAAAAAAAACCAGACAATGTGGCCATTGCAGATACTTTAGGGTGGGCATACTATCACAAAGGGATTTATTCCCAGGCGATCTGGATTTTATCGGAAGCTGAAAAAAAAGACCCTGAAAATGGCTTTATACAATACCATCTTGGAATGACCTATTATCAAAAAGGCGAAATTGAAAAAGCGGTAAAATATTTAAAAACTGCTGCTGAATCCGGAGAATCAAGATTTTTTGCTCAAAAAATAGAAGATACGCTCAGAAAACTTTCAAAGGAAACCTCTACAGAATTAACGGAAAAAAATCAACTTCATCGTATTGATGAATCCATTCTTGCACCCCCTGAAATTGAAAGAAAAGAGGACATTATAATATCGCCGAAATGGAAACAATAATCAGTTCATTAAAATTATCTTGAGAATTTTCAGATTAGAAGATAAGTTCCAATTAATCAAAACTCAGAGTTTTTCCCATTGCATTTTATTGATTCAGTGGAGATGGTGATATGAAAAAAACCAAAGAGAATACAGCGTTAAAAACAGGAATTTGGATCAAAGAACAGCAAGGACAACTGACAATTGGGTCTCTGGATGAAAACAACCCGGATGTCATGATTGTTCCGGATGAATTAAGCTCAAAGCTTTTTGAATTTGAAAAGGACATGATGGATGCGCTTTATGGAGAAAACAGAATTGTTTTTAATCCGTCATTAATCGATATTGAAAAATTATTATTTAATTTAAAAAACCAATTTAAAAATTATGACTTGAGAATTTCGTTTTCAGGGAGAGGAGAAAATGTTTTTAAAGGGAATTATAATGAGATTTACGGATTAATTGAAAAAATCATTCAAAGTTCTCTCATCCCTGGCTCTGAAAATTCAACCCCGCCGGTCATCCATATCAATGCATCTGTCCTGCAAGACCATTTATGTATTATTTATAGAGATTCTTTGTCCATATCCGATCCTGAAAAATTAACAAAAGAAATTAATTTTATCAGATCCGGATTGAAAGGAGAGATCAGCCATAAAGAAACTTCGGGCAATAAATCCTATTATGACATCATCATCCCATCAAAAAATTGAGCGGTGAATAACTCTTTTGAGGCCTTGATTCAAAATATTGAATAAGATATGGTTTACTTTAAAAATTAAACAGCAGAAAACCGGATATTTGAAAGCAGCATGAAGTTTTTTCCGATAAAAGTAGCCATCATTTGTCTCCTTGCGACCCCAATTCTCTATACAATTACATTGATTGCCGGCGAAAAATATTTAAGCAGCCATTATTTATCTCAAATCCAGAATATTTTGATAGGTGATTCAAGGCCTTTGCTGGAGGGGTCTGTTCCCTTGGAAGAACAGATCGCAGATAATATTCACCGTTTTTTAAAACAAGATCGGATGATAAACTTAACAGGGATTGGCCTTAGTGTCCTTGTATCCACATCTCAAGGAAAGATTCTTTATCCGGTCTATTCCGACGTGAATACTCAGGTAAAGGAGAAGAACAATGAGTTAGAGGTTCAAGCGATTGCAAAAAGGAATTTTGAGCTTTTAAACAATGATATGGATGTACAAATTGAAGCCAAACTGGACCATGGGTCTCTTTTTAGCAACCTGATCTTATTAATCTATTCTGGAATTTGTTTCACTGTTTTTTTCATTTTCTATCGTATCGGCAGCTCTAAAGCGGCTCTGGATAGAAACAAAAACATGCAGCTGATTACAGATCTTCAAAAAGAAGACGAAACCCACAAGCAGATTCTGAATGAGTTAAAAAAAGAGCGCCAGGACTTATTCGAAAACATTAAGATACTGAATACCAAATATCAAGAGGACATGAAGAAAGCCGGCATAAACGAGGAAGAAATGTTTCAGGAAATTATTTCTTTAGAGGAAAAATTCAATGCATTTATAGAATTTAAACAAATCAAAGAAAAGGAAATCGAAGAATTAAAATCAACAATTCAAACCTATGAAAGAAGAAAAGCACCTAAAATAAGAAGAAATGAATATGATTTTATTATGAAACGGTTCTCCGTTTTATATAAAACCGTTGTAATGAGCAGAAAGGCCCTGGCCGGCTTTTTGAGTCTTGACGAAGATCACCAGATAAAGGTAGAAGAGCTAATTCTTCTCCTTGACCGTGATCCGGATAAGGTCATCATCAAGAGAAAGGTTTTTTCGGGCAAAAAAAACAGGACAACTTGTTTTGAAGTTTTGTTTGCCTATAACGGAAGATTATATTTTAAAAAAAATGAAAATAATATTATTGAAATTCTGGTTATCGGAACCAAGAATACACAAACCAAAGATATGGAGTTTATTCATAATTTATAAAAAATCATTATGTATACAAGCTTTTACCAATTAAAACGAAAACCCTTTCAAATAAGCTCTGATCCTGCTTTCATGTGGATGGGAGAAAAACACAAAGAAGCTCTGGCCACCTTGAAATACGGAATTTTAGACAATAAGGGGTTTCTGCTTTTGACAGGGGATGTGGGAACCGGCAAAACAACATTAATCAATGCTCTTCTCCAGAGCCTGAGCGATGATGTCATATCCGCTACGGTTCCTGATCCGGGGCTGGAAAAATTGGATTTTTTTAATTATATTGCCAATGGATTCGGTCTTGAAAAGGAATTTTTAACAAAAGGGACTTTTCTTGCCCATTTTAGAAAATTTTTGATGAAAGCCAGTGAAGATAAGAAAAAAGTCCTTCTAATCATTGATGAAGCCCAGCTTCTCACTCAGGAGATGCTTGAAGAAATCCGGCTTTTATCAAATATTGAAAAAACAGATGCCAAATTAATTAATATCTTTTTTATCGGTCAAAATGAATTTAATGAAATTTTAAACCGGAATCAGAACAGGGCCGTAAGACAGAGGTTAACCTTAAATTATAATATCGACCCCTTAACCCCTGATGAAACCGGGGAATATATCAGGCACAGGCTGAATATTGCAGGCGCGACATATCCAATTTTCCATGAAGAGGCTGTTCAGGAAGTTTTTTTGTATTCCGGAGGGTTTCCCCGAAGAATTAATGTGATATGTGATCATTCTCTTTTATCCGGATATGTTAAGGAAAAGAAAACAATTGACAGTTCCATTGTCAAAGAATGTGCAAAAGAACTTAAAATTCCGGCATTCATCAAAAACAGAGATATTAATGGGTTTGCAGTGAGTGAGCCTGAAGTCTCTTCCGGTCATCCGAAAAAAGATTTACCGCTGCCTGAACACGCTGAAATTGTGAATAAGAAAAAAAAAATGCGGTTTTTTTTAAGTTCTTTGATAGTGGTGACCATTGGCGTTGCAGCGCTTTTTTTTTATACTTTTCCGGATAATTTTAATGACAATGCAAATTTCATAAATAAAAAAATAGAAGAGTTCAAGCACAGAATGCTACAGATATATCCGGACAGTAGCGCTTCCCCGTCACAAGAGAATGAAAAAAAGGCAGAGGGAGCACCCTTATCTCCGAATACAGAATTGGGCGGAAAAATTGAAATGCCTGCCGACCAAAAGGATGTCCACACAGAGGACAAAAGTGATAAGGTTCAGGTAGAAAAAATATACCCAATAGCAGAAGAAGTTTCTAAATCAGAACCGGCTCAAAAGGATATCCAGACAAAGACAGAGAGCAATTTAAAGGATGACGTTAAGATACTGCCGCTGCCGATGGAAAAGATAGTGGTCAGATTCAAATATGATAACAATGAATTTACGGAAGAGGGTTTAAATAAGCTGATCGCTTTTGCAGATATTTTGAGCATGCATCCGGATGCTAAAATTTTAATTACCGGATATACGGATGCGGAAGGATATGAGAACTATAATCAAAAACTTTCCGAGTTCCGGGCCAATATTATCAGAAGTTTTCTTCTTGGCAGGGGTATTCGGCCGGATCAGGTTGAGGCCGTTGGATCAGGGAGTAAAAAACCCATTGAAAGCAATGATACGGCTTGGGGCCGAACAATGAACCGGCGGGTTGAAATCGAAGTTAAAAAAAAATGACCCCCTGATAAGACTCTGATAAGATTCTTGACAAAAGAGTGGTGATGGAATACAAAGGCTCGTTTTAAAATATTGATAATGGATAAAGCAGATAATTAACAGGAGGGCAAGAATATGGCGGGTTATACTATCAATATCTTTTTAAATGATGAAAGAATGAAAAAACTGGAAGCTGTTCAACTGGCTGATCAAATTAAAGAAATCGGCGGGAAAAAGGCAATACAGGTTGCTTTCAGCGACAAGGAACATAAAAAACTGATAAAAGGGTTTCCCGACCTGGTTTTTGATGCATCAAACGGCTGCGTCATTCCGGAAAACGCTGAAAACATATTGTTTGACATTGTCATCAATGCCAAAACACTGGATGTCATTAAATTTGCAATTATGAAAATTTACAACCCTCTTGCAGGAAAACCCATCCGGTCTGCATAACGTTAAAACTGAACCTGCCAGCCGGCATTGGCAAAGGCAAATCTCTCCTTAAAACGGTTGTAGCAGGCAGCAGCCGCTTCATTGCCGGTGCAGTGGGAGACGGCGATCAGTTCCAGCTGATATTGATCAAAGGCGTCCATGGTTTTTTCAAGCTGATCGTCTGAATTTAAAAAACCGAGATGGGTTCCGCCGATTACTGCATGAAAGGCTTTGTGACCTGTTTTTTTTGAGAAATGATGCATGATGTTGACAATGCCGGAATGGGCGCATCCGGTGAGGATCACAGGACCTGATCCGGTTTCAATCAAGAGGGCGGCATCATCGGTTAAGGGGTCCGGGACAAATCCAGCCCCCTGCTTGACCAAGAGCCGTTTGTCGGTCTGTTCAAAATCCGTCAGTCGCGGAATTTCACCTGAAAAATAAATCCCGTTGGCAATTTGTGTAAACTTCTTTAATAGATGAATCTTGGCGTGAAGGTGTTTTTCAAGGGAAGCCAGGCTGTGCTTCAGGCCGATAAATTTCTCCTCTTTTTCACATTCTTCCTTGCCTCGGAATTTGGGAGAAAAGACATCCGGATGGGCATAGATATGAAGATCCTGTTCTTGTCCGGCAAAAGTTTCAAGACCGCCGGTATGATCATAATGCCCATGGCTGAGGACAATCTTTCGGATTTGAGAAAGATCGATGCTCATAATTTTTGAATTGGCTTTGAGCCCAAGCCCCTGGCCTGTATCCATGAGAATGGGGTCATCATCTTTTTCAATCAGGGCAGAAAAGCCATGCTCGCCGATAATCCCTCTTTTGCCGAGAGACCGGTTCTCACAAAGGATGGTAAGGGTTGTTTTTTTCATATTTATTTCTCCGTGATGCTGGGCCATACCTCCACAGGGTCTGTCTGAAAAGCAGTGACATAATAGCGGCTATCCTTTTCAAAAAAAATCACACTTTCGAGATACCCCACATCTCCGATTTCTTCATGTCTGAGGCCAAGCTTGAATTCTTTTACAGGATAAATATTCCAGTCATGGGTGATGGAGATGGCCATGTGGTTTTCAGGAAGACTGTGGATCTGTTCTATCATGAGAGTGCATATAAGATCTGCCGTTTTTCCGGGGTGTTCAATGATGCTTTCATCCATCATGCCGTTGAACCAGTTTCTGATAAACAAATCATTTCCTTCAGCCAGAATTCTTTTAACTGCTTTATCAATGTCTTTGATGTAAAAAGGGGCAAGTCTCTGGTCAACACTGTTGTGCACAAGAACTCTATTGTGCTGATGTGTAAAGCCTTTATCAATCAGACAAGCAGTTTCAATACATCGTCCCATAAAACTGGAGCTGAGGACTGGCAAAGGTTCCGGCCGAAGATTTTGGCCGAATTCATAGGCATAGGTTTTTCCGGCTTCGGTTAATGGCATAAAGGGCTCCATTTCAGCCTTGGTTGAAAAAAGCCGTTCTGAATGGCGGGCCAGCATGCTGATTTTTTTTATGCCCTGATCAAGGAGCGAGTTGACGGTATGCAAGGTCTCTGTAGATTTGAGGGTATGGGTTCGTGTCATGGTTAAGCTGTTCCTTAAAACCTTAGCTTATCTTTTTGTTGAACAGAATTCATACTCTATGCTATATGACCTGTCAAGCTTAGGACATTTCTGTGAGGAAGTCATCAATATGAAAAAGAAAATCAGCATCATCGGGGTTCCCATGGATTTCGGGCAATTGCTCCGGGGAGTGGATATGGGTCCTGCTGCTGTCCGGTATACCGGTCTGATTCCAAGACTCCGTGCTCTTGGGCATGAAGTCGTGGATACAGGGAACGTGAAGATTCCCATCAGGGATGATGAGGGATTCACCCATCAGAAGCCTGATCAAATGACCAAAGAAAAATATCTGAAAGAAATCACCGAAATCTGTGAGGCCATTTATAAGGCCGGGAAAGAGGTAGTGGAAAAAGGCCGTTTCCCCTTGTTTATCGGCGGTGATCATTCTATTGCCGTGGGAACCGTGGCTTCCGTTGCCGACGGTGATCCCATGGGCCTCATATGGATTGACGCCCATGCAGATTTTAACACCCCGGAAACCTCACCCAGCGGAAATATCCATGGCATGCCGCTGGCAGCCCTTATCGGAGAAGGCTATGAATCGCTTATCAATATAGGAAGGCCGGGGGCCAAACTTCTTCCGGAAAACATCGTCATGATCGGACAAAGGGATCTGGACCCAAAAGAAAAAATCCGGCTGAAAAAATCCGGCATTACGGTTTTTACCATGCGGGATATTGATGAGCAGGGGATCAATTCCGTTGCTAATAAAGCCTTGATGAAATTTGTCCATTTAAAAAGGATCCATCTGACCGTGGACATGGATGCCCTGGACCCGGTCGAAGCACCCGGTGTGGGCACACCTGTACCCGGAGGAATCTCCTACCGGGAAGCCCATCTTCTGATGGAAATCCTGGCAGATTCCGGGAAAATCACCTCCATGGATCTGGTGGAAATCAACCCCATTCTTGATATTGCCAATAAAACAGCAGAGCTTGCCGTTGAATTGACTTTGTCAGCCCTTGGAAAGAGTATTTTGTGAGCCTTGAGGAATATATCGGGGCTCTGAAAAAATATAAGGGCTTTGCAGGAGACATTGTCTGTCACAAAATCATTTCAGGAAAAGAAGCAGAGTTTGCGTTAAACAGCCCGGCATTTAAACATAACCTGTCTGTGCTTTTAAAATCTCTTGGCATCAAAAAATTATATCATCATCAGAAAAAAGCCATAGACCTCATTGTAAAAGGTATCCACACCGTTATCGCAACACCCACGGCCAGCGGCAAAAGCCTGATCTATAACCTGCCTGTCATCGACAGGCTCATGGAAAACCCGGCCTCCTGTGCGCTTTATCTTTTTCCCTTAAAAGCCCTGGCAAGGGATCAGCTCAATACGGTTCAGCACCTTTTGAAAACGGCAGGCTCGGTTCAGCCTGAAGCTCCTGAGCTGAGAGCCGCCGTATATGACGGGGATATTAGCGCTTATCAGAAAACAAAGATCCGGAAAGCACCACCTCATATTCTGTTGTCCAATCCTGAAATGCTCCATCTGTCCATGCTGGCCCATCATCATCTGTGGGAAGGATTTTTCAGAAATTTAAAATTTGTGGTAATTGACGAGGTCCATACCTACCGGGGCGTCATGGGCTCCAATATGGCCTGGGTGTTCCGGCGGCTTCAACGGATCTGCAGGTTTTACAGGTCTGACCCTGTTTTTGTTTTCTGTTCCGCCACCATTGGCAATCCGGCAGGCCTGTGTGAAAAGCTGACCGGGCTGACGGTTTCTGTGGTGGATCAATCCTCGGCTCCTGCCGGAAAAAAAGATGTCATTCTCATGCGGGGGCTTGAAGGTGCTGCCAATACGGCCATTTCCCTGATTCATGCTGCAGTACACAGGAATTTAAGAACCATCTGCTATACCCAGTCCCGGAAGATTACGGAACTTATCGCCATCTGGGCTTCCAAACGGGCTGCCGGGTTTTCCGACAGGATCAGTGCTTACAGGGCCGGGTTTCTGCCCGAGGAGCGGCGCATCATTGAAGAGCAGCTTGCTTCCGGAGAGCTTCTGGCTGTCATTTCCACCAGTGCGCTGGAGCTTGGCATTGATATCGGCAACCTTGATATCTGTATTCTGGTCGGGTATCCCGGCACCATCATGTCCACCTGGCAGAGGGCCGGCCGCGTGGGAAGGGACGGAAAAGATTCCGCCCTGATTCTTATTGCCCACGAAGATGCCCTGGATCAGTATTTTATCAATCACCCGGATATTTTTTTTCATATGCCGCCGGAAAAGGCTGTCATTAATCCGGACAATAAGGTCATTTTAAAGCATCACCTTGAATGTGCGGCAGCAGAGCTCAGCCTTCACACAACAGAATCCTTTCTTTGCAATGTGGCCGTTCAAAAGGCCCTGGCAGGGCTTGAAGCGGAAGCAAAGCTTTTAAGAAGCCGGGAAGGAGATTTCTTTCATGCAGCCCGGAAAGCCCCTCATCGGGAAGTGAATCTGAGAGGCACAGGAAAAAGCCTGCCCATCTTTCTTGAAAAAACAAAACAGAGTCTTGGGGAAATCGACAGGCACCGGTCCTATTTTGAAACCCATGAGGGAGCTATATATCTTCACAGGGGGGATTCCTATGTCATCACCCTTTTTGATCATGAAACCGGCGTGATCGAGGCAAAACGGCAGGATGTCCATTATTTTACAAGGGCAAGATCATCCAAATCCACAACTATTATAAAGCGTTTAAAATCTTTGTTTGTAAAAGGGACAAAGGTCAATTACGGGATTCTTAAAATATCCGAGCAGGTGACCGGGTATGAAAAAAAACTGGTTTCAAATCAGAAGTCCATGGGCATTATACCCCTTGATCTGCCCAAACTTGAATTTGAAACAGAGGGTCTCTGGATTGAGATCGATGATCCTGTCAGAGACCGCATTGAATCCGAAAGGCTTCATTTCATGGGAGGCATTCATGCCCTGGAACATGCAGCCATAGGGATTATGCCGCTTTTGGTCATGACGGATCGAAATGATTTGGGCGGAATTTCCACCCCTTTTCATCCAGAGGTGGGCAAAGCCGCCGTGTTCATCTATGACGGGGTTCCGGGCGGACTTGGATTGACGGAACAGGCGTTTATCGACAGTGGAGCGCTTCTGGAAAAAACATTTCAGACCATTTTTGTCTGCAAATGTGAAACCGGTTGCCCTGCCTGCGTGCATTCGCCCAAATGCGGTTCAGGAAACAGGCCCATTGACAAAGAATCTGCCTTGAAAATTCTTGAATTGTTATTGAGCGGTGAAAAAAACCAAAAGCCTGATGAAGTCCGGGAACCCATAATTGAATATGGCGCTGAACCGGATTCAAAACCTGATTTCAATCAATATCCTTTACAGGATTTACGATATGGTGTTCTGGATATTGAAACCCGGCGGTCTGCTGAAGAAGTCGGAGGATGGAACAGAGCCGAGAAAATGGGTATCAGTTGCGCCATCCTTTATGATTCGGAAAAAGATGCTTTTCTGGAATATTTTCAGGATGATGTTGAACGGCTTTGCAGAGATCTGAAACAATTTGATCTTATCATTGGTTTTAATATCATCCGTTTTGATTATAAAGTATTGTCCGGGCTTTCGGATTTTGATTTCTCTTCACTCCCCACCCTTGATATTCTGATAAAAGTTCATGAAAGACTTGGGTACAGGCTTTCCCTTGGTACTCTGGCCTCTGAAACCCTGGGTTCTGGAAAAAGTGCGGACGGGCTTATGGCCCTTAAATGGTGGAAACAGGGTGAGATCGACAAGATCGTTGATTATTGCCGACAGGACGTTCAGGTCACCCGTGATTTGTACCTGTTTGGAAAACAGCACCGGTTTTTGTTATTTAAAAACAAAGCCGGCCAAGGGGTAAGGGTTCCTGTAGATTGGTAAAAATTAAAAATCTATTGATTTTATTGGTTCGCTTTATTATATGAAATCAGCAATTAAATCATGGCAATTCAATCTTTTAATGTGTGAGTAATGGGATTTGATAAGGGGTGCAAAATGAAACGCTTTATTATGGTGGGTGTACTGTTTTTGTGGTGTTCCTATTTAATAGACCAAAGCCTTGCTGCGGAAAAAAAATATGTAGGCTCCGATGCCTGCAAATCATGCCATGAGAAAGAATATTCGAATTATTTGAATTTTGCCAAAAAGGCAAAATCCTTTGAAAGCATAAAAAAAATGGAGAAAAAACTGACGCCGGACGAATACCGGGGCTGTTTTGAGTGTCATACCACAGGTTATGGAAAACCGGGCGGGTTTGAATCCGAAGAAAAAACCCCGCATCTTAAACAAGCCGGCTGTGAAGTCTGTCATGGCCCTGGAAGCCTGCATATCGACAGGGGTGATCCGGATATGATCATACGGGATGTTACTTTGGAAAACTGCAATACCTGCCACAGCAAAGAGAGGATAGAAGCCTTTGATTTTAAACCCCTTTTATTTGGCGGAGCACATTAGCCGCATGGAGGACCTTTAGAAAATGTTTGATTCTCTCTTTAAAACAATTAACCGTCGGCTGTGGCTGAGAGTTCTCATACCATTATCAGCAATAGTCATGGCTGTTGTAGCCGTCAACATCGGCTATAATATGGTATATCAGGTAAAATTTGGCGAAACCCAGTTGAATTCCCAGAACCGGATGTTGGCCCTTGCAGTGGAAGGCGGTATGTTTGACGCCCTTGCCATTGGAGACAACGATACAGTCAGAAGTCAATTTAAACGGTTGGGCGAACAGATCAAAGACTTGAAGGTGTTTGTCTATGATTTCCAGGGTTTAGTGTCTTTTGGCACCGACAGCCATACAGTGGGTAAAAAAATCCAGGATATTGTAGGCGAGGCCCCTTCAAAGGATGTTGCCGCAATTATGGAAAGCGGCAAGGCTTCGGACAAGGCCTTTCATATTACCATGGATGACAAACCGTTTTTACTTGAAAGCAACCCCATATTAAATGAAGAGCGATGCCACCATTGCCATGGAAAAAACCGTAAGGTTCTTGGCGGGATTTCCGTGGTTTCTTCCGAGATATCCGTTTTTAAAGCCATAAGCAGCGCAAGACGGGCTAGTCTGTTTATTGGAATTATAGGCCTTCTTGTTATAATCGGTTTTATTTGGCTGTTCTTCCATTTTCTTGTTAATAAAAAAGTTGGAATGGTTATGGATGCAACATCCAGCATGCGTAAGAAAGATTTTACAAAAACCTATGACATCAAAGAAGGAGATGAGATCAACCATATCCTTGCCCGGATCAATCTTGTTACCCAGGACTTAAGACAGACATTTATACAGTTTTCAGACAATTCAAACACTATCTTTCAGTCGGCCTCAGATTTAAGCCACATATCAAAGGATTTGAATTCAGCCAGCGTGGAAGCTTCAGAAAAGGCGACAACGGTTTCTGCAGCAGCAGAAGAAATGAGCGTTAATAACCGGTCCATTGCAACTTCCATGGGACAGGCAACGAATTCTTTGAATGCCGTTGCCTCGGCCATTGAAGAGATGAGTGCCACGGTGAGCGAAATAGCCAAGAATGTAGGTTCTGCCAAAGAAATCACGGAACAGGTGGCCCAGGGCTTTGATATGATCACGGATGTTGTGAATGAACTGGGCAGACGAGCCAATGATGTCGATCTTGTAACAAATGAAATCCGGACCATTTCCGAACAAGTTGGCATGCTTGCGCTGAATGCCAAAATCGAAGCGGCAAGGGCAGGCGCCGCAGGAAAAGGTTTTGCAGTGGTTGCCCAGGAGATTACCGAACTTGCAAGCGAAACCAATAAATCCACCGTTAAGGCGGATGAAAAATTAAGATGGATTAAAGATAAATCCAAGCAAGTCTTTGAAAAAGTGGCAGGTCTTACTGCCATAGTAAAAGAGACTGATCAGGCCATTTCCGGTATTTCTGCTGCTGTGGAACAGCAGAATGTCACCACCCGTGAGATTGCAAAAAATATCAATGATGTGACAACTGAAATATCAGAGGTAAATACCAATGTAAATCAGGGAGCTGCCGTGGCTGCTGAAATTGCAAAAGACATCACCATGGTCGAAGAAGGCGCAAGAAAAGTTCAGGCCAGCAGCAGTCAGCTCAATGATAATGCGGTCAATCTTTCATCCATGGCCGAGAATTTCATGGAGCTTATAAAAAAATTCAAAGTTTAATTCCAGTGATTAACAGGGTCAGGCTGATTTATTCAATCCGGTCTGATTTTTTTCAGGATTTGTTTTAGAACTTCTCCTGCCTTACCCCGGATCAGAATATCGCATTTTTGGTCATAGGGCGTTTCCGAAAGATTGATAATCACTATAAATGCACCGGATGTCCGCGCATATTCCGGCATCAGAGAAGCCGGCTGAACCAGAAGTGTTGAGCCGATAACCATAAATATATCACTTTCAGAAGACAGTCTTGCAGCCCTTTTTGTTTCCTCCACGGGCATGGCCTGTCCAAAGGAAATGGTGTCGGGTTTGAAATATCCTCCGCAGGAACATTCAGGGGCTTTGTCTCCTGATTTAAGCATGGCTTCAGCTTCTTCCCAGGGTACCAGCCGTTTGCAGCTCATACACCGGACCCGCCGGGTATTGCCGTGAAGCTCGATGATTTTTTCCTTGGGGATTCCGGAAGCTTCATGCAACCCGTCAATGTTCTGGGTAATCAGAGCATTCAGATAACCGAGTTGGTGAAGAGCAGCAATGCTCATATGGCCTTCATTGGGTTTTGCCTTGCAAAGGCTTTTTTCCATGTCCATCCGCTGTTCCCAGTATCTGATTCTCGACTCCTTTGAAGACATGAACTCATCAAAATAGACCGGTTTGAATTTATCCCAGATCCCGCCCTGGCTTCTGTAATCCGGTATTCCGCTTTCCGTTGAAATCCCGGCTCCGGTAAAAACAACCAGTTTTTTTGAAGTTTTAATTTTTTCAGCGATTAATGCAATTTTTTCATCCATGGGAAACCCTTTTTAGATAGCTTTTCATACAAGGCAAGAATTTCGTTTATTTTAAAAATTTTTCCAATAAGAAAAAACAAAATCATAAATTCAATTCCTGACAGGCTTATGATAATAAAGGCACCTTTAAACGTCATGGGAAAAAAAAGAGCGCGCAGGCCAAAGACGCTGAAAAAAAGAAGAACACCTAATATAAGACTGATGGGCATCATCTTACAAAAAAACAGGTAGACCTCTTTTTTTTCAGAGTTCAGGCTTTTTTTATTCCAGCATTCATACAGGACAATGGCCTGAAGAATCACGGATAAAGAAAGACCCAGGGCTATGCCTTTGGGGCCCATGATTGTCATCAAAAAATAAATCAAGGGAAAACTTAAGACAACGCAAAGAGAAGAAAACAAGGCGGGAAAGAGCGTGTTTTGAACGGCATAATATCCCCTTGAGACAATGGTTTGTGCTGAAAAGCCAACGGTGCCGATCAGGAAAAAAGGCAAAATGGCGGCAGTAACCAGCGTGGCTTTAGTATCAAATTGTCCTCTTTGAAAAAGAAGCACCACGATTTCCCTGCTGATGACAATAAAATAAACGGTAAAAGGAATAACCAGAAAAATATATTTTAAAGTTGAATTTAAAAGGCGGTTCAGTTCAGGAAAATTGCCTTGCCCTGCAAGTTTTGCCATGAAGGGATAGGAAGCAACCCCCACGGCCTGGCCAAAAAGACCCACAAGAATGAACGTGATTCTCAAGGCATAGTTCATGGCGGCAATGCTGCCTTCGCTAAGCCAGGATCCGAAAAACTTCAAAAGAATTTCAGTGGAAAAGGTCATGGTCAGCCCGAGCATCAGGGGCAGGGTCAGTTTGATATATCGGATGAGCTCCGGGTGGGTAAAATTGAAAACCGGGGAATATCGAAGGCCAAGTTTTTTGGCACCCATCAACTGGACGGCGAAATTACCGAGAAAGGCACCTGCAAGAACTCCCCAGGCAAACCCTTCCATACCTAAAACCGGGGCAAGAAAAAGGCCGCCAAGAATAATAGCCAGATTATAGATCAGAGGGGCAAGGGCAGGGATAAAGAATTTTTCATTGGCAAACTGAACCGCCATGAGAAGACCGCCGCAAAAAAAGAAAAACTGGGCAGGAATAATAATTCTTGTCATCCTTACTGCCAGGGCAAAGGTAACAGGGTCTTGTATTCCCGGCGCAAAAATATGGACCAAGCTGTCTGCCCAAACCATGGTGATCAGAATAAAGATGAGGAGCAGGGATCCGAAACTGTTCAGGATGATGGAAAAGATCCGATATCCTTCTTCTTTTTTGCCAGAAGATAAATAATGGGCAAAAATCGGGATAAAGGTAATGGATAGAAAACCGCTGGCCACGATATGGTTCAGGATTTCGGGGATGATAAAGGCAATTTGATAAGCATCTACTCCAGCCTTTATTCCTCCGGAACCCGCAATGACCATTTCCCGGAACACACCAATGATACGGCTGGCAAATACCGATGCCATCATGATAAAGGATGCAAAACCGACTTTTTTAAGTATGTTCTTATGTGTGGCCATTATTTTATGATAGGGTTTACCACAGCAAAGGGGTAAATAAAAGCCTTGCCCGGGAAAATTATTTGACTTCAATCTTGCTGCCGGAATATAGTAAACAAAAAAAAGACTCTAAACAAAGATGCGGGGAAAAAGAAGATGCTCACCAAAGCAGGGTTTTTATCTTTATTGGCAGGTTTTGTCGTAGCGGTTTTCACCGGTATTTCAAAATTTATGGAAAGCCGAAATTTCTGGGTGGACCTAACGATTTCAAAACTTTTAGGGGATGAGGCCACAGACTCCTTTATTAATTTTACGGATGTCATGTTTATACAGGATTCATTATCTTTTCTTATGATTGAACTTCCGTTTTCCATCTTTTTAATAGGGCTTGGCAGTTTTCTTCTGATATTGTCTTTTTTCTTAAAAAACCATTGATTCTACATGTCGAGCCCGGACGCTGAAGATATTCCATTGAGCAAAATAAAATTGTTATCCATGCCTCCCGTTGAAGCGCTGCCGGTTATGCAAAATCCATCCATAAGAATGTGGCTGCTAAGGGCAGGATTGATCTTTTTTTTATCTCTTAATATTTTTCTTCAGTTTTATATTTTCAAATATTATTCCCTCATCATGGTTCCTTTTTTTGTAACCGTCATCAGTCTTGCAGCTTGTTATATTATTGACTGCCAGGCAAGGGCGATATTCTTAAAGAACAGCTTGCTTCAAGAGATTAAAAGGGAAGCTCGCAATAAAAACGAATTTGAAAACAATGAGGCTCTTCGCGCCAATAGAAGCCTGATGCTGGAAATTCTGGCTCATGCAGAAGCAGAAGCACGGCTGAGAGAAAGTGAAGAAAAATACAGGAATCTGGTCACTTCTCTGCCTGAAGGCATATTTATTGTCCAGCAAAGAAAGATCGTGTTTGTCAATCCAGGGATGGAAAGATTGACCGGATATGATGCCGATGAATTGATAGGCAAAGACGCCGACCTTTTCTTTTTAAAACAACAGGCAGGAAATTTACATATTGACCCGGTGCCGGTTGATTTTTTTATCCGGCAGGACGGGCAAAAAATATTTATTGAGAAAAATTATGTGGAAATCCTATATAATTCAAAATCCGCACTTTTGTTCAGTGTCAGGGATATTACGGAAAAAATTACCGCTACACTTGAAAAAAACCGTTTGCAAAAAGAACTTGAAAAAGCAAAAAAAATGGAGGCGTTCGGGATTCTTGCAGGCGGAGTAGCCCATGATCTCAACAATGTCTTAACCGGACTTTCATCCATACCGGATCTTCTTTTGATGGATCTTCCCAAAGACAGCCATCTGGTTGAACCGGTGAAACTGATAAAGGATTCAAGCCGCAAAGCAACCGATATTGTAGATGAACTTCTGATTCTGGCCAGGGGATCGGAAAAAACAAGGGAGAAGGTTGACGTCAATCATCTTATAGACGACTATCTCAATTCTCTTGAATTTACAGGATTTATAAAAAATTATCCGGATGTGGAAATTGTAAGACAGCTGAACTCTGATCTGCCGGTTATCAATGCTTCAAAAATCCATATTGAAAAAATCATCATGAATCTTGTTTCCAATGCTGTTGAGGCAATTGGAAAAAACAAAGGAAAGGTAACGCTTCAGACAAGGCTTGCAAAATTTCATCATCAGCGCATCAAAGGATATGAATTAATAGAAAATGGTCAATTTTTAAGGTTTACGGTTATGGATACCGGCCGGGGAATCCATAGTGAAGAGATGGATCATATTTTTGAGCCGTTTTATTCAAAAAAGATTTTAGGGCGCAGCGGGACAGGTCTTGGCTTAAGCATTGTCTGGAATGCCGTCTACGATCACAAAGGATATATTCATGTGAGCAGCCAAAAGGGCAGAACTTTTTTTACCTTGTATTTCCCTTTGCCGGAGAGCTCAGATCAACCCGGTACGGGGGCTGAGACCATTTCGCTGTGTACGGTTTCCGATTATTCGGGAAATAACGAATCCATACTGGTGGTGGAAGATATGCCGTCACAGCAGAAAATTGCCGTCAATATGCTCAGAAGGCTCGGTTATAAAGTTGAGGCGGTTTTTACCGGTGAACAAGCAATTTCATATGTCAGGACTCATAAGATTGATCTGGTGGTTCTGGACATGTATCTTTCTTCGGGGCTGAATGGATGTGAGACCTATGAACAATTATTATTGATAGATCCCAAAATAAAAGCGATAATCACAAGCGGCCGGGAAATAACTCCGGAAATTGAAAAAGCAAAGGCTCTTGGCGCCGGTGGTTTTATAAAAAAACCCATTTCACTTCAAGCCATTGGGCTTGCAATAAAAAAAGAATTAAAAGACAGGGATAGCAAAACATGAAGACTTCAATAGTATCAAAGCCTTTATCAAGAAGACAATTCATAAAGTATTCGGCAGCCATGTCTGCCGGTTTGGCAGGCGCTTCTTTTTTTGGGGCTTGTGCCATTGACCCGGTTACCGGAAAGAGTGAACTCATGATGGTGTCAGAGCAGCAGGAAATCGCCATTGATAAACAGCAGTCTCCTTTTCAGATTTCTTCGGATTACGGTATCAGCCAGGATGAAAAGATCAACCAGTATGTTTCCAGTGTTGGGAAAGGTTTGCTGGGAAATGTCCACAGACCTGCCATGCCATATTCTTTCAGATGTGTGAATGCCACCTATATCAATGCCTATGCTTTTCCCGGGGGATCCATTGCAGTAACGCGGGGAATCCTTCTTAAGCTCGACAATGAGGCGGAACTTGCTTCTCTTCTGGGTCATGAACTGGGTCATGTCAATGCCCGCCATACGGCGGAACAGGTTTCCAAGGGGCAATTGTCTTCTCTTCTCCTCGGCGGGCTGTCCATTGCGGCCGGAACCCAGGGATCTGCCTTGGGCGAACTGACCCAGCAACTGGGTGCCCTCAGCCAAGGGCTTTTTCTGTCAAAATACAGCCGGGACAATGAAAGAGAGGCCGATGCATTGGGTAATGAATATATGGTCAAGGCCGGGTATCCTTCCAAAGGCTTTGTTGGGCTCATGGAAATGCTGGATTCTCTTCACAAGGAGAAACCAAATTCTGCTTCAATGCTGTTTTCAACCCATCCCATGAGTTCGGAGCGGCTGGATGCCGCCGTCCAGCGGGAGAAAGGGCAGTATCTGTATTCAAAGGAATATTCATTAAACCGGGAACGGTATATGGACAATACAGCATCCTTAAGACAAAAAAAAGAATCCATCGAGCTGTTGCAGGAAGGAGAAAAACATATTGCTGCAAAAGACTTTGACAAGGCAGAGAACATCATCAAAAGATCCATTGATAAATCAAAAGAGGATTATACCGCCCATGTGGTTATGGCCAAATGCCTCCTTATTCAGAAAAAACCTTCCGAGGCCCAGTCCTATGCCGATACGGCAAAAAAAATATACCCTTCGGAAGCCCAGGGGTATTATGTGGCAGGAATTGCCAATACCGAACAAAAAAGATTTTCAGATGCGTATAAAGATTTTACCCGGTGTGAAGAACTTTTGCCGGGAAATCCTCAGATGGCTTTTTTCAGGGGATATTGTCTTGAAAATAACGGGGAAAAAGACCCGGCCGCAAATCAGTATATGAAATATCTGAAAATGGTCAATTATCAACAGAATAAATATTCCCAGCATGCCTATGCCAGGCTCAAACAATGGGGGTATGCCAAATAAGGGATGAAATTTCAAAGTCTTTCTCACTGTATTTCCTTTCTTGAAAAGGAAAAAGAACTTATCAGGGTTACAGCCCCTGTGGACCCATATCTTGAAATGGCTGAAATTACCCGCCAGGTATTTGAAGCAAAAGGCCCTGCCATATTGTTTTCAAATATCCGGAACTGCCGCTTTCCGGCTGTTTCAAATCTTTTCGGCACCTATGAGCGAACACTGAAAATTTTTGAACCCGAACTTCAATCGGTTAAAGCCCTGGTGGATTTGCGGTCCGACCCGGGCCTTTTATTGAAATCACCGAAAAAAATCCTGCCCGGCTTATCTTCATTGTTTCGTTCCCTTCCTTTAAAAAGCCTTAACCCCAAGGTCATGGAAAATCAATGCAATATCACTGATCTTCCCCTGATCCAGTGCTGGCCGGAAGACGGCGGGGCTTTTATTTTACTTCCCCAGGTCTTTTCAAAAGACCCGGATCATGATTCGATTCTAAAATCCAATCTTGGCATGTACCGGATTCAGATTTCAGGAAACGATTATATGCCGGATAAAGAAATCGGTCTTCACTATCAATTGCACCGTGGTATCAGCGACCATCATAAAAAAGCCCTGGAAAAACATCAGGCATTAAAGATCAGCATCTTTGTGGGCGGCCCGCCTGCCCATACGCTGGCGGCCGTGATGCCACTGCCGGAAGGGGTTCCTGAAATCGCTTTTGCCGGCGCCCTTGCCGGAAGAAATTTCAGGTATGGAATTCAAAACGGGTATATTTTTTCCGCAGATGCTGATTTCTGTATTACAGGCATCCTTATTCCGGGGATGACAAAAAGAGAAGGCCCTTTTGGAGATCATCTGGGCTATTATTCGCTTGTGCATGAATACCCCTATATCAAAGTCACTTCCGTTTATCACCGAAAAGATGCCATCTTTCCGTTTACTGTTGTGGGGCGACCGCCCCAGGAAGATTCGAATTTCGGGAGGCTGATTCATGAAATCGCCGGTTCCGCCATTCAGTCCGACATTCCAGGGGTGACGGCAGTCAATGCTGTGGATAATGCCGGGGTTCATCCCCTTTTGCTGGTTAAGGCCCGTGAGCGATATCTGCCCTATGAAAAAAGGCGGCCGCGGGAGCTTTTAACCCATGCTTCCCGGGTACTCGGTACAGGACAGCTCTCCCTTGCAAAATATCTGATGATCTGTGCCCATGAAGATGATCCGTCTCTTGATGTAAAGGATACAAAAGCCTTTTTTATGCACATGCTGGAGAGGGTTGATTTTTTATCCGATCTTCATTTTTCTACTGAGACCACCATGGACACCCTTGATTATTCCACACAAAATATCAACCAGGGTTCCAAACTCATCATGGCGGTTTCAGGAGAAAAAAAGCGAAGCTTAAGCCAATCGTTTCCGACAGGTTTTTCTCTTCCGGATGGGTTTTCAGGTCCAAAGCTTGTTGCGCCGGGCATGGCTCTTGTCAAAGGCCCTGTGTTTAAAACCTATGCTAAAGGTAAAATTGAAATCAACCGATTAAAGAGTCATTTTCAGGGGCAAGACAAGCTTTCTTCCATCCCTTTGTTTGTGGTGGTGGATGATACGGATTTTACCGGCGCATCGTTTTCAAATTTTTTGTGGGTAACGTTTTTGCGGTCAAATCCATCCCATGACGTTTATGGTGTATATGAAAAAATACAATTCAAGCACTGGGGTTGCCGGGGCTCTCTTATTATTGATGCACGCATCAAACCTTTCCATGCAAAGATTTTGGAACGAAATCCAAAAATTGAAAGAAGGGTCAGGGAAATGGGCAAACAGGGCGGTCCGCTTTTTGGAATAATCTAAACGGAGGAAAAATGGCCATCAAACGGTTTCTTTCAAAAAAAACACTGACGATTTCAGGGATTGTTATTCTTTTATATGCCTTGATCGGTTTTATTCTTGTCCCTGTCATCGGAAAAACCATCATCCGGGGAAAAACGGAAAAAGCATTAGGCCGGGATGTTTCCATTGAAAAGATGAGATTTAACCCGTTTTTTCTTACGGCAGGAATTGAAGGCCTTAAAATTACGGAAAAGAATAAAGATGTTTTTGTCTCTGTCGACAAGGTGTCCGTCAACCTGAGCATTTCCTCTTTATTTATATTGACGCCGGTGGTGTCTGAAATTTTTCTTGAAAATCCTTATGTCAAAATAATTATGAACCCTGACGGGTCCTTTAATTTTTCAGATCTGATGAAAAAAGACAAATCTGAGAATCAGCCCAAGGAAGAAGGCAAAAAAGAAGTATTCGGCTTTGTGCTGAAAAACATAAAAATTACCGGCGGCGGCATTGATTTTGAGGATAAAAAAACCGGAGCAACCCATCAGGTAAAAGATTTTTCCTTTCTGCTGCCGCTTTTAAGCAGCAGGGAAAAAGACAGCACACAGCCGGCCAATAGTGATCTTCAATTTGTTTTTAATGGTGCAAAATGCAGTATCCATTTTGAAACCAGGCCTTTTGCCGAAGACCTCGCAACAAGCGCTGTTTTTAAGCTTTCAGATGTGAATATGCTTCATTATCTTGCTTATCTGCCGTTGCCTGAAAATTTAAAATTGACAAGTCTCAACCTCGACCTTGATCTTCATGCGGGCGTGATTCGGAAAGATTCAAAGATATCTCTTTTGATTGACGGCAAGGTGAATGCAGCCAATGCCGGCATCTCAGGAAATGCTGATGAAAAAATATTAAGTTGCCCTTCTCTTTCCATCGATATTTCACCCTCGGATATTCTTTCCGGTCAGTTGAATATTTCAAAAGTTCTGCTCTCATCTTTGGAATTGAATATTGAACGCAATACCAACGGAGATCTGAACCTTTTGGCGTATATGCCTCCTCAAAAAGGGTCTTCCCCTGAAGAAGAGAAGAAAACAAAGCCTTTTGCCATTTCCCTGGACGACCTGGAGATTAAAGATGCCAAGATTGCATTTAAAGATCTGACCAACAAAACTCCTTTTGAAACCACCATTTCCCCACTGAACCTCACGGTGACCCGCTTAAAGAAGATGGAGTCGGTATCCGGTGAATTCCAGTTGAGCTTTAAGACCCTGTTTAATGAGACCTTTGAATCAAAGGGAGATTTCCAGACCGGGCCTGTTAGAGCCAAAGGCAGCCTCAGCATGGGCAATCTTTTTTTGAATCGCTATGCCCCCTATTATGAGAATATGGTCGGTTTTGATATCAAGGATGGGACATTGAACTTTGCTCTTGGCTTTGAAATGTCAAAAGATGAAAATGAAAACAAAATAATGATTGCCGGCCAGGAGATTTCATTTCAATCCCTGAGTGTGGTGGACCGAAAAGCCAAAGAAGAGATGATAAATATTCCGGAATTGAAGATTTCAGGATCAATATTTGATTTGGCAAATCGAAAAATCGACACTGGAACCATTTCCGCCAGGAATGGGAAAATCCTAATGAAAAAAGATAAAGAGGACAGGTTCAGTATCGCAGAAACAATCGCGCCGGAAAAAAAAGAGGAAAAAAAGGCCCCGACACCTGTTGCAAAAACAGAACCGCCTGCGGATAAGCCATATGTTCCATGGTCCATCACATTGAATGCATTGGATGTATCCGGGTTCAACCTTTCCTTCAATGATCTGACCGTTTCAGAGCCTGTGAATATTGACTTGTCCGATATTTCCATTAAAGCCGAAGGATTCAGAAGCTTTGGTGAAGAGAAAGGAAAACTCAGCACTGAAATGAAATGGGGAAAGAATGGTAAAATTGAAATTTCCGGCGATGCGAATCCTTTGAATCTCAATGCAGGGCTGAACGTCAAGCTTGATAAAATTGATATTAAAACCTTGCAGCCCTATTTCAGTGATGCTGTCAAAATCCTGGTTTCCGAAGGGAATATCAATGCAAAGGGAAAACTTTTGGTTGATATGAAACAAAAATCCGGAAAAACCATCGAATTTACAGGAGAAAGCTCTGTAACAGGTTTTTCAAGTCAGGATAAAAAATCAAAAGAGGATTTTTTCAAATGCAATTCCCTATTCCTGACCGGGCTTGATGTCTCCTTTTCCCCGGTAGAGATTTCGGCTAAGGAAATCTCTTTAACGGATTTTTATTCAAAGATTATGGTGAGCGAAGCAGGGGAACTGAATTTAACATCAATTATCAAATCGGATGCACCAAAGGATAAAGCAACCGATACAGGCCCGAAAACAAATAAACCATCTTTTGAAAAGCCAAAAATCAATATCGGGAAAATAACCCTCCAGGGCGGAAATATCGATTTTTCAGATTTTTTAACCAAACCCAATTTCAAAGCCGGGATGAAAGAAATTGCAGGTTCTCTGACCGGACTTTCATCAGAAGAAAAATCCCGGGCCAAATTGCACCTGCAAGGCCTTCACAGTTCTTCTTCGCCGCTGGAGATCCTCGGAACCATCAATCCTTTGGCTGAAAAAAAATTTGCCGAGATCGGCGTATCTTTTAAAAATATCGAGCTGTCCAATTTTACGCCGTATTCATCCAAATACCTTGGATATAAAATCGACAAAGGAAAGCTGATTCTAGATCTGAAATACACGATTGACGGCAATACCTTAAAATCAGAAAACCGTGCCCGGTTTGATAATTTTGAATTGGGTGAAAAAGTGGACAGCGAGCATGCCACATCCTTACCGGTCAGCCTTGCCATCTCGCTTTTAAAAAACCGGAATGGTCAGATCGATCTTGATATTCCTGTGGAAGGCAAGCTGGATGATCCAGAGTTTAAAATAGGCCCGATTATTTTAAAAATGATCGGCAATATGATCCTCAAAGTCATTACCTCACCCTTTTCCATCATCGGTTCCCTGTTCGGAGGCGGTGGTGAGGAACTCGGGTTTGCAGAATTTGAATTTGGGGATGAGGCCATAAAGGAAAGTGATTACGGGAAAATGGGCAAATTGGCAGATATTCTTAAAGAAAAGCCGTCTGTCAAACTTGAGATTCAGGGTGTTTATAACCCAACCCGGGATGCTGACGGGATCAGGGCAAAACGGTTTGATAATTTATTAAAAGAAGAAAAATCTAAAAAAACATGGTATTCACTCCCTTTTTCCAAAACGCCTGAAAAAAGCGCACCACTTACGGCTGAAGAAAGGGAAAAATATATTGAAAAAGCATATGATAAAGCAGAATTCCCCAAACCCAGGGATGAAAAAGGCATAAAAAAGACACTTGACCTTGAAGAAAAAAAGAAACTTTTGATCACCCATATCCATGTGGATGAAAATGATCTTCGAGAGCTTGCCATGACAAGGGCTGAAAATATAAAGACCTATCTTCTTTCAACCGGGAAGGTTGAAAAAGAAAGAATATTCCTGATTGAGCCCATGGCAGTGGAAAAGGAAAAGGCAGATCAGTCCGGCAGGGTGAATTTTTTATTAAAATGATTAATGTTCTTCATCGGTTTTTAACGGGAAGGTAATGGTAATATTTGTGCCTTCATTTTTTGTGCTGGTCAGCTGGACAGTCCCGTTACTGTTTATAACGGCACTTCTGGCAAAGGAAAGCCCAAGCCCCTTGCCATGGGGCTTATGAACTGAAAAATAAGGTTTAAAAACATGATCCATATCTTCGGGCGCAATGCCATACCCTATATCGCTGACAGATACAATGATATCCGCGTCATTACAGGATGTTGAAACAGAAACAATGCCTTTTGACGGGATGGCCTCAAACGCATTTTTAATAATTTCATGAAATGCTTTTTTTATATTCTTTTCCGCAATCCTGATTTTGGGGATATCGGAAAAGTCTGTCTGAAGGCCGATATTTGAGGTGAAGCTGTGTTTTAATTCCGAAGCCACGGTTTTTAAAAGATGGTTGATATCTGTTTTTTTGAGAGGTTCATCCTTGATGGATATAAAACTTTGGATATCATTTACCGCCTTTGAAATCTGATCGATGCCGTCTGTAGAATCTTTTATAATTTCAGGATATTTTGCCAATATTTCATCAAGATCAATCTTTTTTTTCAGCTGATCAATATCCTTCAGGGTGTTTTGTGCACTGCCGGATGGGGCATCGAATGGTTTTGGATAGGGAGCAATCAGATTTTGAAGGGTTTCATATTTTTCAAGCAGAAGCGTCATGTCGATCCTGTATTTGTCCATGAGACTCAGATTTTCTTTTAACCGGTCCCCGGAATCATTCATCCTGCCGACATTGACCAGGGAGACGTCTCCCACGGCCGCTGATGTTTGGGCTTTTTGGAGTTCTTTTTCTTTTATTTTCAAATCCCTGAGGGCTGTTTTCAAACGCGCACTTTTATTGTCAATCATTTTTTCAAGACTGCGGTTGTATTTGGTGAGGTTGGATTCTGCCACAATGCGTCTGGCAATCTCTTCATTCAGCCTCAAATTCTTATCTGCTATTTCTTTTGTTTTTTTCTCAAGATCAACCAGATGGACATAAGATCGCAAGGCTGTGGTTATGGTTGTAAATAGTTTTTGGGTGGTCAGTTCTGTTTTTTCTTTATAATCATTGATATCATAGTTCAGAATTATCTTTTTTTCAGGGGCCTTCCCGGGTTGTCCGGTTCTCAGGATGATTCTTAATTTGTCATTTTTTATTTCTTCTCTGATAAACCTTGCAACCTCTAATCCAGCTTCATTGGTTTCCATCACCACGTCCAACAGCATACAGGCGGCATCCGGGTGGTCCTTGATCAGCTGCTTTGCTTCTTTGGCGGAATAGGCAGATAAAAATTCCAGTGTAGCTCCGTTATAAACATAATCCGAGAGAACAAGTCTTGTCATAACATGGATTTCATTTTCATCATCAACAATCAACAGCTTGAATTTCAGTGGTTTTTTTTGGGTCTCATTCCTGAAAGGGAGAGATTCTTCAGCAAAGAGAAGGGTATCATCCTTTTGTTGATTTTTTTTGTCTGTATTCATCTTTTCTCCGAAAATATTAGGTAGTGTTCGGATGGATAGATTGGTTTTAGAATATAAAAAAACTGGAGGCTTGTCAATTCTGAGGTGCAAATACACTTAAAGCAGGCGCTCCTGTGACTACCATCAGACATTCCATTTAAATTCAAGACTGAGCTTTTGTTGAAGCTTTTCAGTGATTTTAAAGGTTTCTTTTAATAGAAGATGATCAATGGAGGACAGATTCCTGGGATTGATATGGTTATCCGGTTTTTTTTGTTCATCCATGAGGGTGGTGATCTGTCTCATAAACCGGAGCTGCATCAGATAATTGTATGCCCGGACAATATCCAGATATTCCTTTCCGGTCAGGACATGGCGGGTATAAAGTCTGAATAGTCGTGTCAGGGTGTTGGTTTGGGTAATCCCGTTTTTAAGGGCATAAATTCTTGTAAAATCAATAATGGGCAAAAGGATCAGCTTAAGGTCCAGGCTGCCTTTTTGATCCCCTTCGGTTTCAACAATCAGCTTACCAAAAATACCAATGGGAGGTCTGAAAGTCAGTGCGTTTGCCGTGAGATTTCGTAAAAAAACAGGTTCATCTTTTATGGTATTTAAAAGAAATTGTTTTAATTCTTCCGAGAGTGTCATGTCCCCAAAAGTTCCCCTGAAATCAAAAAAGATGCTGAAATACAGAAGATTTTCAGGGCTTGAATTTCTGATCCAGGTATAAAAATATTTTTTCCATTGAGACATAGGCTGGCACCATTTCGGGTTTTTAGCCATATTGCCGCCTTTGCAAAAACTGTATCCGGCCAGATTGAGCTGATCGCAGATCAAATTGGAAAGGTCTTCAAAATACGCATTTGCTTTTTCAGGCGTCTCTGTATCTTCATAAACAATGGCGTTATCCTGGTCGGATATCAGGGTCTGTTCCTCACGGCCTTCGGACCCCATGGTCAGAAAGACAAACCTGCAGGGTGGCGGACCTATCTTTTCCATGGAAAAGGCAATGATCTTGTGGGTAACGGCATCTGAGAATGCAGTGATGAGCCGGGTGATGTATTCGGGATTTGCACCGTTTCGCAAGGGGTCAAAAAGCATTTTTTCAAGTTTTGGATGGATATTCTCGATTTCCGGCATGCTGCGGGCAGACAGGACGGTCTTAATCAGAAGATAGGCAGATTCGGTTTGGGCTGAAATCAGATCCTTCTGGCTGACGATCCCTGTGATATCACCAGATTGGCCATAAACCGCAATGTGCCGCTTATCGGTTTTGTGCATATTTAAAAAGGTTTCAAACACCTGACAATCCGAAGCAATGGAAAGCAAAGGGGATGACATGATATTGGATACCGGTTCTGAAACATCATGTTTTCCAGTAACTACCTTATGTTTAAAATCCGCATCCGTGACAATGCCTTCAACCGTTTGACCTTCATTTTTAATAAGAATAGCGCTGGTATTGTTCCGGCTCATTTTTTGAGCGGCTTTCTGAATGGTGGTGTCTCCGGTACAGGTGGAAATATTGGGTTTAAAAATTGATGAGATGGGGCGGTTGAAAAACGGCAGGTTAAATTCCTTGTCACGGATCTGTCTTGAAATGATTCCGGCAAAGGATTTATTGAGCATGCATTTTCCAAATTCACAGGTAAAATAATCCTGAAACAGAGGATAATTCCTGCAGAGGTCTAAAAATAAATTTACATCAAGGGTCATAAAGACGGAATCTTCAAGGACTTCCAGGGATCGTATGGAAACGCAGTCATTGAATAGAATTGAAAGTCCGCCGAAATTGTCTCCGGGATTTAATTTTCCTTCCAGTGTTTTTAGATACCGGTCTTCAAAATAATAATACCCGCTTCCGCCGACAAGGGTATAGAATTTTTCGACCCGGGTGATCTCCTGTTCAAGAAGAATCGTATTTTTTTTTATTTTTTCATAGGAAAAAGAATTTAAAAGTGTGTTTTGTAATTTCTTTGGCAGAACTGAAAATGGGTTCGGTTGGTGTTTTTTTTTCAACAAAATCGAATCCTTAATATTTCAACCGTGCATAATAGGTTTTTTTTGAGGCGTTCATGGCGTCCCTCAGAGTCAGAATACCATTACTGGTTAAAATCGGAAGCAGTTTTAAAAAAATTTCCGCTGTTGCAATGGCATCCCCAAGGGCGGTATGCCGTCCGATGATATTAATGCCCAGTCTTTGTGCAATGCTTTCCATATCATGATGTTCATGGATAGGGTGAAGGACGGCAGACAAAAGAAGAGTATCCAGAACCGGGTTCATAAATTTTATGCCGGTGGATTTTTCCTTTACTTTGAACATTTTCATGTCAAAAGCAATGTTATGCCCCAAGAGAACGGTTTCTTCCGCATAATCTTTGAATGCCGGTAAAATCGTAGAAATATCTTTTTTCCCGGTTACCATTTCGTAATTAATACCGTGAATCCGGTAAGACTCCATGGGAATATCCCTTTTGGGGTCTACCAGTTCTTCAAATAAATCCTGGTAAACAATCCGGTTGTTCACGATCCTGACCGCAGCGATAGAGATGATTTCATCGCCGCCATCCGGGTTAAGGCCGGTTGTCTCTGTATCAAAAACCGTATAAGTGAGATGTCTCAGGTCAGTGTTTAAAAGGTCGTTGTCTTCTTCTTCGGTTCTGAAAAGTTCTAAATCATAAAATTCCGGTCTGCTCCCTGTCATAACAGGGGACTGATGTTTTTCCCGGATATGGGTTTTTGATCCGGCTTTTGCACTGATATTGATTTTGGATGAGGTTTCTTCATCGTTGCAGATGATCTGGATGGACGCCTGGTTTTGTTTGAGAACATAAAAAAGGCTAGGCAGTGAATTGATTCTTGTTTGAATAAGGGTTTCAAGGTGTTGTTTTGGCAGCAAGATACTGTTCCATGAAATTTCTAAAACAATAAACCCTTTGGTTTGAGATGATAAGAGGGTAAATTCACGGACATGGATCATATCGGAAAGGTTTTTAAAAAGAAAAATCAAGGCAGATGAAAAGGAATAGGTATCTGCCATCAGGCTGATGTCTTCATCAGCCGTAAAAATTTTTAGATGAATATCATGAAGGTCTTCTATTTTCTGTTTTAATCCTGAAAGAAATTCTCCCAATGGATGGCGGGTTAAGGGGACACGGGTTGAAATGGCATCAAGAAGGGTTTCAGACACCTGGTCGTACTGCTTTGGCCAGATATCGAGAATTTTCATTATGTCATGCTGATTCGATAAATTGTTTTGAGGCTCAAGATCGGTTTGCGGTAATAGTTTTTTTATCTGGTCAATCTGACCGGCCAGGTTGGTTTTTAAGGAGGTCAGTTTTTCATGGGTCATATCATATAGATGGATTTCATCGGTGACATCCTGAAATGCAAGGATAAATCCCGTCATTTTGTTGTCGGAATCAAGCACGGGGATAGCCTCGGTACTGATTAATCGTCCGGTATGGATAGGTGTGATAAAACAGGATGCCACGCTTTGTCCGGGGGTGTTCAGCCGCTCTTCGATTTCTTCGATGGCGTGGGCGATAAGATCCTTATTGAAAAGATGGAAAACCGATCGGCCAAGACCCAGAAAAATTTCAGATTTTCCGGTTCCGGAATCCGGGGTGAACGTTTTTTTTGCCAGGGAATTAAATAAAAGAATTCTGCCGTTTATATTGCAGATGATGACACCCTGGGGCAGTTCCGACATGATGGCAGCCAACAGGTTTCTTTCTTTTTCCGTCTCTTTTCTGGCATTCAGGATCTGTTCCGTAATGGTTTTGTTAAGATTTTCAAACATGTCCGCAAAATCATTAATGATGGCGGATAACCGTTTGAAATCTTTGTTCCCGCCGGATGTGATGCGATGGGACGGGTTGGTTGAATAAATGACTTCTGCTTCCGCACAAATCTTTTTTAAGGGCTTGATCAAGGTGAGATAGATGATCTGAAAACAAATTAAAAGACAGAAGACAAAGATGAGGATGACGTCTGTGAAATAGAGCCCATCTGTGATGACAATATTAAAGAGGGCATGAATTTCATCGGATGTCGACTTATGCCAGAGAATGAAAATAATACAGGCCATAAGAAAAAGGATGGCGATCAGTGTAAAAAATCCAAATTTCCAGAATCGGTTGGTTTGCATGAATGTATTATATAGAAGAAAGAATCCCGACAAAAGAGATTTTGTCGGGATTCCTCTATTTATGGGTCAATCGTGTTATCGAATCTTGAAAGAATACAGTTTATTCCGCGCCTACACCCAGGTAACACCTGACTTTTTCCGATTCAAATTTTGCTTCTGCTTCCAGGTCAGGCGTCATAATGGAAACAACATAAGCAACAATAAACCCCAGGGTCATGGTAACAATGGCCGGGTTTCTTAAGGGGAAGATGGCTTCCTTGTTTTTAAGGACATCCACCCAGACCGTCGGGCTCAGGATAATACAAACAACGGCAGATACTGAACCGACAACGATGGCGGCAACCGCACCGGCAGTCGAGAATTTCTTCCAGACAATGGAAAGAAAAATAGCCGGGAATGGTCCGCTGGCGGCGATGGCAAAGGTCAAGCCCACCATATAGGCCACATTCTGTCCTTTAAAAAGAATACCGATTAAAATGGCAGCGATACCAAATATGATGGTTGATCTTTTGGCAACTTTAACTTGTTCATCCTCGGTTGCCACTCCACTTTTAAACACATTCAGATAGAGGTCATGGGCAAGGGCTGAAGCTGCAGCCAATGTCAGGCCGGATACAACGGCAAGAATAGTGGCAAATGCCACGGCAGCGATAAAGCCCATAAAGGGTGTGCCGCCCAATAGTTCGGCCAGGAGCGGTGCAGCCATATTGCCTCCCTTGTCCACGCCGGTAATCGTTGATTGTGTAACCAGAACAGCGGCTGTAAAACCTACGATGGGAATGATGCAATAAAAATAACCGATAAAAGTAGTGGCCCACATAACGGACTTACGGGCTGCTTTGGCATCGGGAACGGTATAAAAGCGCATCAGGATGTGAGGCAGTCCCAGAAGTCCTAACATAAGGGCAAGCCCTAGGGAAATAGCGTCTATGGGGTTGGTGACCAGACCGCCTGGGTTGAGCATTTTGACGCTGTACATTTTTTGTACTTCACCATAAAGTTCGCCAGGGTTGAAGTGAAAGTGAGACAGGCCGAGGAGCATGAGGACTGTAACTCCACCCAGTAATAAACAGGCCTTGATGATCTGAACCCAGGTTGTGGCCAGCATCCCGCCGAAGAGCACATACATAAGCATGACACAACCGACGATAATCTCGGCAACTTCATAAGGCAAACCAAACATGAGTTTGATCAGATTGCCGGCTCCGACCATCTGGGCCGTGGCATAGGTCAGGAGTACCAGAATCCCGCCGATTGCTGCAGCGACACGGATGGGCTTTTGTTTCAAACGAAATGCCACGACATCGGCAAAAGTATATTTACCAAGGTTTCTCAGGGGCTCAGCCATCAAAAACATCAGAGCAGGCCAACCCACCAGCCAACCACAGGCATAAATCATTCCATCATAGCCTTTTAATGAGGTCATGCCGCAAATGCCTAAAAAAGAGGCAGCCGACATATAATCCCCGGCCAGGGCAACACCGTTCTGGAAACCGGAAATACTGCGTCCGGCAGCATAATATTCTTTGGTGGTCTTGGATTTTTTAGCTGCCCAGTAAGTGATGTACAAGGTAACCGCAATAAATATTAAAAAAAATAGAATAGATGTAAAATTGACTTGACCTAAGCTTGTTTGCATATTGTCTCCTTATAGCATCGATTTTTTGAGTTCGTCGACTTCAACGTCATAAACATTATTGGCCCAGACGACATAAATTGCAGTCAAAATCCAGGCAAAGACAATACAACCGACACCGAGGATGATCCCCCAGTTGGTAAATTCACCGACTTTTGTACTGAGAAAATCCTTGCCATAGGCAACAACCAGGATATATCCGTAATAGCTGGCAAAAAGCAGAGCAGTCAGAATCATGCTGACATTCCATTTTTTTCGGACCAGGGCCTTGAATCTATCTGAAGTTACAATTTCATGAGCAGTCTTACCCATTTTTTGATCTCCTTAAAATTAAAATTGTTGATATGGGCTTAAATCGGAACTCACTTGATTATCTTATCAAAGGATAATCACGCCATAGACCACCACCTCCTTTCAAAATGCTCATTTTTTTGGTTAACCGTTTATTCCAAAAATATTCAGGCTTTTTTTCCATAGCCGATTTTGCCAAGGGATTCCTCAATTTCATCCAGGATGGCATAATCGTCTATGGTCGCCGGTACCTTATAGTCTTTTTTATCTGCAATGGATCTCATGGTTCCCCGGAGGATCTTGCCGGACCGGGTTTTGGGCAGGCGTTTGACAACAGTTGCGGTTTTAAAGGCAGCCACCGGGCCGATTTTGTCCCTGACCAGATGGATCACTTCTTTGACAATGTCTTCCGGGTTCCTCGTTACGCCTGCATTCAACACCATCATGCCAAGCGGAACCTGGCCTTTTAAATCATCGGCAACCCCCATGACAGCACATTCCGCCACGTCAGGATGCCCGGCAATGACCTCTTCCATGGCGCCGGTGGAAAGACGGTGGCCTGCCACATTAATAATGTCGTCGGTCCTGGCCATGACATAGACATATCCGTCTTCATCAATGTATCCGGCATCTGCGGTTTCATAATAGCCCGGGAATTCTCTCAGATAAGAATCCTTATACCGTTGGTCGTTCTGCCAGAGGGTGGGCAGGGTCCCCGGAGGCAAGGGCAATTTTGCCACAAGGGCACCGATTTCTCCGGGTTTGACCGGATGGCCGTCACTTCCGAGCACTGCCAGGTTCCAGCCAGGTGCAGGCTTTGTGGGAGAACCGGGTTTGACTTTGAACCTGTTAAGACCTGTGCAATTGGCTGCAATGGCCCACCCGGTTTCCGTCTGCCACCAGTGATCAAGAACCGGAACCTTTAATGCATTTTCCGCCCAGAACAAGGTGTCCGGGTCCAGTCTTTCTCCGGCAAGGAACAGATAATTAAAACAGGATAAATCAAAATTCTTCATGAGAAGGGCTTTGGGATCTTCCCGTTTGATGGCTCTAAAAGCTGTCGGTGCCGTAAAAAGGGTTTTAACCTTGTGCTGGGAGATGACCCGCCAGAAAGTGGAGGCATCCGGTGTTCCGACCGGTTTCCCTTCAAACAGAATAGTGGTGCAGCCTTTAAAGAGAGGGCCGTAGACAATATAGGAATGGCCCACCACCCACCCGATGTCGGAGGCTGCCCAGTACACATCTCCTTTATCAACCCCGTAAATGGCGCCCATGGTGTATTTTAAAGCCACCATATGTCCGCCGTTATCCCGGACAACCCCTTTGGGCTGGCCTGTGGTGCCGGATGTGTAAAGGATATACAAAGGATCGGTAGCCTTAACCGGTACACAATCTTTTGGCTCTGCCTTTGCCATTTCTTTTTCCCAGTCAAAATCCCTTCCTTCTTTCATGGAAGCTGTGGCCTGGGGTCTCTGGACGATGATGCAGGACGAGGGTTTGGAGTCTGAAAGATCAATGGCTTTGTCCAAAAGCGGTTTATACTCAATTATTTTTTTGATTTCTATGCCGCAGGATGCTGACACAATGATTTTGGGCTTGGCATCATTGATGCGGGTAGCCAGTTCAGCCGCGGCAAATCCGCCGAAGACAACGGAATGAACAGCCCCGATCCTGGCGCAGGCCAGCATGGCAAACAGGGCCTCCGGGATCATGGGCATGTAGATGATGACCCGGTCTCCCTTTGCAACACCTTTGGATGACAGCACACCGGCAAATTTTGCAGCCTTATCTTTTAATTCGGAAAAACTGTATTTTTTGATGACACCGGTGACCGGGCTGTCATAGATGATGGCCGTGCTATCTCCCATGCCGCTGTCCACATGGAGATCAACGGCGTTATAGCAGGTATTGGTTTCCCCGCCGGCAAACCATCGGTAAAAAGGAATATTGGAGTCGTCCAGAACCTTGTCCCATTTTTTATACCAGTGACAGTCTTCGGCCGCCAATCCCCAGAATCTCTCCGGATCTTTGATGGATTGTTCATAAGCGTTCGTATACAGATTGAACATATCAAATCCTCCTGGATTGAAAGAATGTTTATTTTTGAACCATTTTCCTTATTTCTTCTACCACTTCAGGATTTGCCAGGGTCATGACATTGCCCACATCTCCTTTGTTGGAAATGGCGCCAAGGACCCGTCGCATGATTTTACCGGACCGGGTTTTGGGCATATCCGGTACAAGCCATACCTTTCTGGGTTTTGCAATTTTGCCGATCTGGTCACAGATGGCATCGGATATTCTTCGGGCCAACTCTTCTGTGGGCTGCACACCGGTTTTAAGGGCAATATACAGATCCGGTTCTTTTCCTTTAATCTCATGGGCAACCGGGACAACTGCAGCTTCTGCAACCTCTTCCACCACCAGGGCGGCAGATTCGATTTCCTTTGTTCCCAGACGATGTCCGGATACATTGATAACATCATCAATCCGGCCTAAAATTCTATAATAGCCGTCTTCGGACCTTGTGGCAGCATCTCCGGCCAGATAGGGCCAGTCTCTCCAGTCTTTGCTGCTGGGGTTTTTGCAGTATTTTTCAAAATATGTTTTGACAAAACGGGCCCTGTCTCCCCATACGGTCATCAGCATGCCGGGCCAGGGATTTTGGATGCAGATATTGCCGGCGATGCCGGGTTCGGTAATCTCATTACCGTCTTCATCCAGGATGATGGGATGAATGCCTGGGACGCCGGGGCCTGCGCTGCCGGGCTTCATTGGGTTGATCCCTGGAACCGTGCTGCACAGAAAGCCGCCGGTTTCCGTCTGCCACCAGGTATCCACAATAATGGCCTCACCTTTTCCGACAGCAGATTCGTACCATTTCCAGACTTCAGGCTCAATGGGTTCGCCAACCGTGGTCATGTGTTTAAAATGGTAATTGTATTTGGCCGGTTCATTGGGCCCGAGTTTTCGCAAAGCCCGGATGGCCGTGGGTGCGGTATGAAAAATATTGACATCCAGTTCCTGGGCGATCCTCCAGGACCGCCCGGCATCGGGATAAGTCGGGACGCCTTCATAAATAACCGTGGAGGCGCAAAGGGCAAGGGGGCCATAGACAATAAAGGAATGGCCGGTGATCCAGCCGATATCCGCCATACACCAATAGACATCTTCAGGATGGATATCCTGGATATATTTGGACATGGCCGTGACATAGGAAAGATATCCGCCGGTTCCGTGCTGGGCGCCTTTGGGTTTGCCGGTGGTGCCACTGGTGTACATCAAAAATAAAGGGTCCTCAGACAGCATTTTTTCAGGTTCAATCCTTCTTCCGTAGAATTTTTTAAGTTCTTCGTTTACAAAGAAGTCCCGCCCCTGAACCATGGGGGTGTCTGATGAATATTTTCCCGGATATCTCTGCCAGACAAGGACCTTATCAACTATTTGTCCGTCCTTGGCTGATAATCTGGCTGCATCATCGGCATTGATTTTATGATTCAGGGGTTTGCCCGCCCTGGAATAGGTATCCATGGTGATCAGCACCCTCGAATTTGAATCCACAATCCGGTCTGCGCATGCACTGGCTGAAAACCCGCCGAATACAACGGAATGAATGACCCCAAGCCTTGCACAGGCCAGCATGGTAATGGGAAGTTCTGCCGACATGGGCAAATGAATGGTTACCCGGTCTCCTCTTTTCAAGCCGGCAAAATCTCTTAACAAGGCGGCGAATTCGTTTACCCTGACATAAAGTTCCTGGTAAGTGATATGCTGGATTGGTTCTTCTTCGAGCTCAGGCACAAAATGAATGGCGGTCTTATTCTTATTATTTTTGAGATGGCGGTCAATACAATTGTAGCTCGCATTGAGAAGCCCGCCTTTAAACCATTTATAGCAAGGAGCATCACTGGTATCCAGAACCTCATCCCAGTATTTATACCAGGTCAGAAGTTCGGCATATTCGGTGAAATAATCAGGGAAGTTATCGAGGCTGAACCTTTTGAAGATATCTTTATCTGTAAGGTTTGCTTGAGCAATGAATTTTGTGGACGGATAGTAATAGTCTTCTTCTTTCCAGTGGACGGCAATCTGGGCTTCCGTGGTTTCGATGACTTCTTTTTTGCTCATGGTTCATCTCCTTTGAGTCTACATTGGGGTTAATGATCTTAGCAGTACCTGAAAAATCAATACTGCATTGCTTGCCGGTCAATACAGCCGATCGTTTGCTTCATCAGAAGAAGTAGAGGTAACGTACCTTGGGAGAAGAAAAATCGTAGTCACTAAATGAATCTAATTTATGATTTATGCATTAGTAAGAACAAAAACTTAAGTCAATAGAAAAATGTATTTTTTTATCATTGCCAGGAAAATCGGTTTGCCGCTATAGTAAACCCGAACGATGAAAATCAAATAAATTTAAATCTTGAAAGGAAAAGAAAATGAAAAATCCGATTGATAATTTTTGGAATCTGAAACTTGAAGCCGTAAAAGAAAATCTTGAAAATAATAATTTTGAAGTTTTCATAGCAGCCAATGCAACAGAGGCAAAAGAGATTGCAATGCATGAGATTCTATCGAAACTCGATATCAAAAGCGTTTCCTGGGGCGGGTCCATGTCTTTTTTGGCCACAGGGCTTTTCCATGAGCTAAAGGATCGGCCCGGTCTTGAGGTTCTCAATACCTTTGACAAGAGCCTTTCAAGAGATGAGATGATGGATTTGAGGCGAAAATCTCTCCTGGTGGACCTGTTTATAACGGGCACCAATGCCGTTACCGAGGCAGGTCAGCTTGTTAATCTGGACATGATCGGAAACAGGGTGGCAGCCATGATGTGGGGACCCAAACATGTGCTCCTGATCATTGGAAGAAACAAGATATGCGGGGATCTGGAAGAGGCCATGGTCAGGGTCAAAACCTATGCAGCGCCTGTAAATACAATGAATCTTGATAAAAAAACGCCCTGCCGGGAAACCGGTGTCTGCCATGACTGCAAAAGCCCGGACAGAATCTGCAACTACTGGACAATTATTGAAAAGAGCTTTATAAAAAACAGGATCAAGATCATTTTTGTGAATGAAGATTTAGGATTTTAAACCATGCAGAAGATACTTATTTTCCAGCAGAATGGGTCGGCCAGAGCTAAAATAGAAGGGATCAGGGAATTCGGGCAGGGGCGTTTCAGTGTTGAAACCATTGATATTGATGTTTCTTTGCCGCCGGTTCTGGATGATACCTCCCCGTATCTGCCTGAAACGCTTGAGGCCGATCTTGTCATGGACTTTCTGAAACACCGGGATCTGTCTGAAGATTTGAGTATCCTCTGTGAAAAACTCCATATTCCGGTTATTGCATCCGGAAAAAAGCACACCCGGGGCAAGGCCATCTGTCCGCCTACCTGATGTTCCCTTTCAGGACAGGTCTGTCTTGGAGAATATGGTGAGGTTTTTGGAAAGCCTGAAATCGAAATAACGACACAAGAAGGCGTGGTTAAAGATATCCGGGTGCTGAAAGGAGCGCCCTGCGGTGCAACCTGGCATGCAGCCGAAGAAATGAAGGGCCTGCCCATTGAAGAGGCGTTGACACGGTTTGGTCTTGAGGTTCAGTTTGTCTGTTCGGCTGACCCGGCTTCCTGGGACCCTTTATGGGGAAAAAGCCCGGTACATATTGCAGCGGATGTGCATTCCGCTGTGTTGAAAAGTGTTTTAAAAAAGAAAGATGAAAAATAAATCAGGCTATATCCGGTACTGTTCTTTAAGGATATTTGACAGGTCCCGGGTCATCTGAAAGGCCTTTTCAACGGTTTTTTCCTTGTCCTGATTCACAAGACAACAGGTGGCAGGAGACAAAAGGCTGTTTCTGACAATCTGATCCGTATCAATTCCTTTTTTGGCCAGTGCATTCCATATCCCTTTTAGTTTAAAGGCAAGGAATTCCAGATTTTCTTTTTGAAACATCTCAAGCCCGGTGGGAACAATCCCCCAGATGAGAATGCCGCCTTTATTGAGGAATTTTTTTATAGAAGGGGCGCAGGACGCAAAGATTTCCGCATTGGAATAGATGTCCAGGGACAGGATATCCATATCAAGACCCAAAAGAAAATCCCAGTCCGGGTTGCCGCACAGATGAATTCCCCTGGGAGCTTCAATCGTGGAAAAGAAAAGATCAAGATCTGTTTTTGCCTTTTGCTCACCATATCCGGACATGGCAGAAAAAATAAACTGAAGCCCGGGCTCATCAATAAACATAAAGGCATTGGGGTTTTTTGCCTTGAGCCTGTTTAATTGCACATTGATTCTTTTGGCCATGAATTCAAACATAAACGGCCTGACCGTATCATCAAAGAGGATGGGGCGTTTATCCTGGTTAAGGATATTGAATCCGAAACTGACCGGCCCTTCCAGCTGACCCCGGATGGCTGGTCTGCCGGATAGATCCAGCTTTAAAAATTCATGGTAGACCACAGAATAGGTTTCGCTGACATCAAAATATTGCGGATCATCAAAACAGGTCATGGTGTCTTCAAATTCTTCAATGAATTTGTCCATGGAAAACCGCAAAGTCCTGTGTTCCATATCAAGAACAATGCCTGGAAAATGTTCGGCTGCCTGGACATACATGTCTTCGTAATAGCTGAAATTGGGCAGCTGGGGCCAAAAAGGAATGTCCAAGCGTAATGCGGTTTTCAATGCCTGCGCCACATCAGTATGGGGCATCACGGCCATGGCTGTTGTGAGTAAATTTCCCGGGATGGTCATTTCCCATTTCCTTTTATCTGGGGTTGGCAGGGAATCAGCTCTCTTTTTTCCATCAGGGATTGAGGGTTGATCAGATGACGTTTAAACCAGTCTTTTGATCCGTTACCTTCAAGGGCCAGAGACAAGAGTTCGGAAAAATGAAACACAGGCAGCTGGTTTTCCGGTCTGCACCGGATTTCCAGGTTCAGATGACACATGGCACAGGCCGTAACAATGCATTCGGCCCCGGATGCAATGGCGCCCTGCATGATCCGGTTGACCAGCGCAGAGGCAATTTCAGGCCGGCTGACCGATAAAAAGGTACCACAGCAGGTGGACAAAAAAGGCCATTGAACCGGTTCGCCACCTAAAGCAGCCATGGTTTTTTCAATGAGGCCGTAATGATTTTTCTGTTTGTTCATTTTCGGCGGTCTTGCCAGCATGCAGCCGTAATACGGAGCAATTTTCAATCCTTTGAGTTTTCCGCCAAGCCCCTTCAACAAGCCTTCATCGCTCATCTGCACCAGCAATTCAAAAAAATGAAGCAGTTTAATATCTTTTTGGTAAGGTTTGTTAAAAAGAGTTTCATAGGTTTTCTGTTTTTTTTCTGAGTCATTTAATTCCATCTTTGCGAGATTCAGCCGAAGATAACACCCCGGGCAGGCGATCAGCATGGGTTTATGTTCAGGTGCAAGAAAAAGGTTTCGTGCCGCAAGAGAAAGCGCAAGTGATTTATTCACGCTGTGGGTGGATGAAGATCCGCAGCAGTTCCAGTCATCGATTTCCGAAACCCTGATATCGAAATGTTCCAGAAAAGATTTTAAAGAGGCGCTGTTCTCCTTGGCAGTGGTGGCCAGGGAACACCCTGGAAAATAACTTAATTCTTTTTGGATGAGGGTCATGAGGATTCTCCGGACATTTTGAAAAGTGATTTGATCCCTTTTTTATTTTTTACTTTGGAAGGCAGAAGATCCAGCTTTCTTTTGGCGAGCATTTTTAATCCCAAATCCATATCGGAAAAAAAATCATTTTGAGAAAATTTGTATTTCATCATGATTTCAAGTTTATGGGTCCGGCCGTGTTTGAAGATGGAATCAACAACAGCATTGTGAAAGGACAAAATCCCCGGCTCTGCAATCAGGCTGTGTTCGGCAATGGCCAGCTGCCTCAATGAATCCATGATGGCGGCCATGTCAACGGCATTGGGGCATTCCATGGAACAGGTATTGCATCCGACGCACAGCCAGATGGTGGAGCTTTTCAATACTTTTTCCTTTAACCCGAACTGGACCATCCGGATAACAGCATTGGGCAGATAATCCATGTCTTTTACAAAGGGGCATCCGCCACTGCAGGCAAGACAATGCCAGCAACGGCTCAGGTTTGCATGACTCATCTTTTCAACCTGTTTTACAAAATCAGATGAAGTCTCATTGATTTCAATTGTATTCATACGACATCTCCTTGTCGGCAGCATATCGGGTTATGTCGGACAGATATCCTGAATATCTGCCGTCCCTGATACCCAAATTACCGGGTTCCGGTCTGTTTTTCCTTGATATAAATCAAGCCAAACAAAATAGGTGTATTTTACAAAGTCGAGGGCCCGGGAAATAATTGTGAAGTCTTTCCTGTTATATAATAGGCGAAAAGACCCATCCATTCATAGACGGCATTGTTTAATGTTTCAAGATTACCTGAGAAATTCCAGGTGGCTCTGAAAAGGTTCTCAGGATTTGTATCGTGATCCACCGGATAGGGGATGACCTTCCATCCGGTTTTGTAAAATATGCCTATCGCCCTTGGCATATGGGAAGCACTGGTGATTAAAATCCATTTTTCATTTGGGCCGGGATTTATCATTTTTTTAGTCATAACCGCATTTTCAAAGGTATTTCTGGACTCAGACTCAAACAGAATGGTTGACATATCAAGACCCTGTTCTTCAAACAATTGTTTTGCCACTTCAGAGCCTTTATAAGCCTGCCGCTCTGGGTCTCCGGTACCACCGGTATAGACTTGTTTTGCGAGGGGGAATTTTTTTGCAAGCCGGATAAAGGCAAAAAATCTTTCCGAATGCCGGTTCAGTTCAACCTGCCTCCAGACAACCGTGTTGAAAATATCCTCTGCCCCGCCAAGAACGATAATTCCGTCTATGGGCTGCGGCAGTTTGTCTGTCGGTGGAAAGCGCTTTTCAAGCGGATATAAAATCCAGTCGCCCAGTGGAAGGACCGTAATCATGAATAAAAAAACCGATAAAAAAACGCTTAGCAGGGTTGCCTTTTTATAAGCTTTTATAAATATCAGAAAAAAGCAGCAGAGTATCAGAATAACCAGCAAAGATGGAGGAGAACAGATGAGCCAAAAGATTTTTGACAGCAAAAAAAAGAAAGTGTTCATGGGGTTTTAAAAAAATCCTTTAGCACAGAATGTCAAAAATTTTAAAATTCATAATGCTTGTTTCGGGTTCAGTTTGCACATGGTCAACCCGGGCATGAGAAGGACCTTTTTTGCACCAGTCCGTCATTTGGGTCAGTTTTTCCGGGTCGCCTTGAAATACGGCTTCCACTGATCCGTCGGATAAGTTTTTAACCCAGCCTTTTATTCCTAGCCTGTCAGCTTCCTGTTTCGTTTTTGCCCTGAAAAATACGCCCTGGACCCTGCCGGTTATTCTGACCCTGATCTGAATCATCTGCGCCATATTGATTCTCCTAATCGGATGGTTCATTCAAGGCGGCTTTTTTAATAATATTGCCGCCGAATTTTTCCATAATGGAATCCACTGCCTTGTCCACGGATTCCCATTGTTTTTCAGGCTGCCGTTTTTCCGTTATTAACTGCATCTGAATCGGTGTGTCTTTATCTTTTAATGAGGTTACACCGACACCGATGAGTCTGATTTTCTTTTTTAATTCAATTTTCCGATACAGGGCAAGGGCCTCATTAAAAATTGCAGCCGAGGAACATATGGGGAAATCCAGCGTCTTGGACCGGGTCACCTGTGAAAAATCTGAAAATTTTAATTTAATAAATACATTTTCACATAAAAGATGTTCTGCTCTCAGATCTTTTCCAACCGTTTCCGACCTTTCCAGAATAATAGCCTTTACGGTATCAAAATCAGAAACATCTTTTCCCAGAGTGGTTTCGCTGGATATGGACTTTCGTATATGATCTGTTTCAACCTTTGATACATCAATACCGGATGAAAGGTCTAAAAGCCGTTGCCCCATTTTTCCGAATTTCTGAATGAGAATCTGAATGGGATATTTTTTAATATCCCCAAGTTTTTGAATTTTGAGTATATCCATTTGTTTCATGGCAGCCTGTCCGACCCCTGGTACCTTTTTGATGGGAAGGGCATAAAGAAAATCAGGCGCCTCAGAGTTTGTGATAATGGTTAACCCGTCCGGCTTGTTCAAATCCGAAGCGATTTTTGATAAAAATTTGGTGGGTGCAATGCCGATGGAACTTGTCAGGGAAAGCTCGGCCCAAATCTTATTTTTAATGGCGTGTGCCATCTCTTCAGGAGACCCGAAAAGCCTTTCGCAGCCGGTCATGTCCAAAAAGGCCTCATCAATGGAAACTTGTTCCAGCAAAGGTGAAAACCGGGACAGGATATCCATGATCCGTTTTGAATCGTTTATGTATTTTTTCATATTGCCCGGGACGATGATGAGGCCGGTACATTTTTGTTTTGCTTCAAAAACCGGCATGGCGGAACGGATGCCGAATTTCCGGGCTTCATAACTGGCCGTGGATACCACGCTTCTTTTTGAATTTCCCGCCACAATGACGGGTTTGTTTTTCAGGGCCGGGTTGTCTCTTTGTTCAACAGCGGCAAAAAAGGCATCCATATCAATGTGCAAGATCATTTTTCTGCAATTCTAGAACATATTTATGGAGAAGTTCCTGTTGCTCGGAGGAACATTGTTCAAAATTACAATGACAGACCTGATCTTTATCAATGGTCAGGATTTTCAATTCCGCAACAAATGAAGTATTTCCATTATAATTCGGAATATCAAGGGTAAAACCGATACTGTCCGTATCATTGGGTTTAAACCCATTGTTTTTAAAGGACACCCCTTTTGCACTGAGATTAAGAACAGTGACTTCTTTACCCTTAAAAAGGATAGAAAATCCCCTGCCTTCTTTAAAATGATACCGGAAAGCATTTCTTAATTCATCTGCATCATCAGGGATGATTTCAGTTTCGGACTTCTTTTTTCTCCAGAACAAATTCCACTCTCCTGTTTTGTGCTCTGTTTTCTTCCGATGTATTGGGCACCAGCGGCAGGATATCTCCATATCCTGTTGCGGTCAGCCTTTTGGGGCTGATCCCCTTTGATATCAGGTATTTTAAAACCGTTGTGGCCCGTACCGCCGACAATTCCCAGTTAGACGGGAAAACGCCCGTAGTGATGGGGACATTATCCGTATGCCCTTTGATATTGATGTTATAATCGGGATATTCGGAAAAAATTTGAATGATTTCATCGAAAATCTGCACAGCGGAAGGATTTAAAGAAGCCGAGCCTGAACCAAATAATGCTTTACCGGCAACATTGACGATGATTTTGCCTTCCTGAATCTGTGTCGAAAGATTTTCTTTTTGAGTGTTGGATGTTACAAATTCAGATAAATCCTTAAACAAGGATTTATCGCGTGATTTAAGGCCTGTAATATCCTCAATAGTGATTAAGGCATCCGGTTGTTTTTGAATATCCATTAATTCCATAAGCCCTACAAGGTTTTCATTACCCTTGATCTGAACCTTTATGGACTCAACGCTTTGCTTGTATTTGTCATGTTCATTGGAAGAGAGGGTATAAAAAAGAACAAAAAAAACAAGAAGCAGGGTCATCAGATCTGCAAAGGTGATAAGCCACGGGGCACCATCATCGTAAGTCATGAAGGTATTGGTGAAATTATCGTCTTTCATTTTTTTTCTTTCAGATTCATTTGAGCCATGGGCTTTCGCAGCCTTGAAGAAATAAAACTGGAAAGTTTTTCATAGATGATGACCGGATTGTTGTTTTGAATGATAGAAATGGCGCCTTCCAGCTTAATTTCAAGGATAATGGTTTCAAGAACGGTTCTTGAACGAAGTTTGCCTGCAATGGGAAGAAAGAATAAATTGGATAAAAGGGCTCCGTAAAAGGTCGTCAAAAGAGCCACCGACATGGAAGGGCCTATTTTGGCCGGGTCCTGGAGAAGGCTGAGCATCTGCACAAGACCGATGACGGTTCCCATGAGGCCGAAAGCAGGGGCATAGATGGCCATCTTTCTGAATACATCCTGAACAATGAAATGCCTCATCTGAAGCGATTGAATTTCAGTGGTCAATGCTGCCCGGATCACCTCTTCGGAGGAACCATCCGATAAAAGACCACAGGCTTTTTTCAGAAAAAGGGAATCGGTCTTGATTTTGCCAAGCTCAATTAATCCCTGACGCCGGCTGATCTGACTGAGTTTGATCATGACGGCAACGGCTTCATTGGGATCTTCCTTGTCTTTGGAGAAAACAAAATAAGCTGCTTTAAAAGCTGCTACGACATCTTTGAACTGAAAGGTGATGAGGGTGGTGGCAAGGGTTCCCCCGAAAACAATCATCAAAGCCGGGATATCAATAAAATTGTGAAGGGCGCCGCCCAGATAAATAGCACTGAAGATTAATGAAATCCCGGAAATGATTCCGATCAATGATGCAATATCCATATCGTTCCCTAGTAAAAATTCAGGTTCTTACCAAATGACTGCCAAGGTAAGTCTAAGCCATGCTATATGATAAAATTTTGATGGTCAAGATTAACTTGTATTTGATGGCATCACCATCAGACAGTAAAGATTTTTGAATTCCATCCATGACACCGGAAATTTTGTCATCCATTCCAGCCCTTTTTATGAAAATGCCCGCAGGCCGGAGGGTTAAGGAGTGTTGCCCGCTTGCGGCCGATATCTGTAGAAACAGAGATCCAAAAGAACGGATCATGGGTGAAAACCATGTCATAAACTGCCATATGGCAGATAAACAGGGGCTATAAAAAAATTCACGTTTTAAAAATAAGTCTTGCTTTTTTGAAATAAACTCAATAAATATCTACAAAACCCTTCTGTATGAAGGCTTTTGAGTTTCGTTCTAAAGGCAAGACCCATCTGTGAAAGTGGCTGGACCTGAAGTTTGAAACTATCATAAATTAATTTAAGCAAGGAGAAAGTCACAATGGCAAATGGGATTGTAAAATGGTTCAATGATTCAAAAGGATTTGGTTTTATCGAGCAGGAAAATGGACCTGATGTGTTTGTTCATCATTCAGGCATCCAGTCAACAGGTTTCAGATCGCTGAACGAAGGCGATAAAGTGACCTTTGATATTGAGCAGGGGCAAAAAGGGCCTGCAGCAGTTAATGTGGTTGTTCAATAGATTCTTTTAAGGAGGGTTTCCGATCTGAGTTACCCTCCTTTTTATTTGCTCAAGATCATTTCGTTTCTCATCCCTATTTTCTGTGAACTCTGCAAAGGCTTTCCTCTTTGGTCTTAAAATCTGTCAAGCGAAAAGGGTGACAGTTTAATCTGAGCTTCCCCCTTTGTTATCATGTCGGCAATGGCCTTTCCCGTGCCGGTTGCCATTGTGAGCCCCAGCATGCCGTGACCGGTAGCAATATAAAGGTTATGGGTATCAGATGATCGGTCAATGATGGGCAGATCATCATAGGTCATGGGGCGAAAACCGGCCCATTCTTCAATAATGGGATTATTTACCGACGTATTGAGGTATTCAGCAGCACCTTTAAGCAATCGTGCCAGCCGTTTTTCATTGAGTTTGGTATCAAACCCTGAAAATTCCATGGTGCCGCCAAGCCTGTAGCCTGATTCCCATGGGGTCACCACCATATTCCGTTCATAGAGAAGGCAGGGGATTTCACAAGAGTTTTCCGGTTTTTCCATGGTTATGCTGTATCCTTTTCCAGGCTCTACCGGGATGGAAAGCTTAAGCTGTTTCATTAGCTCAGGGGTGAATGCCCCAGTTGAAATTATAAAATGATCGGCCTGATACCGGCCTTTTATTGTTTGAACGGATCTGACCCTGTCTTGTTCCATTTCAAATGCTTTTACTGCGCATTTTTCTTCAACAATCAGTCCTTTAGTAATTAAATATTTTTTCCAGGATTGGGTCAGCAGCTCAGGTCTGACATGATCGTCATGTTCATTATAATAGGCACCCGCCACATCTTCCCGGATGGAGGGTTCCATGGCACGCGCTTCGCTCACGTCAAGGCGCCGGGCGTCAAAATGATAGGGCTTTAACTGTGCATTCACAGCAGCATATTTTTCAAAATACTGGTTGTCCCGGAAAAGAAGAAAAAGGCCTTTTTTTTGAAAATCACAAGAAAAGGCCTCTTCTTTAAAGAGTTGGCTGTAAAGATCCTTTGAATATCTTAACAGTTCATATTTTGCCCGGGTGGCATGGATCATATGGGATTTGCTGCAATGGGATGCAAATTTCATCAGCCAGGTGAAACGGCTTATATCAAGACCAGGCTTTATATAAAGCGGGGAAGTGCCGCAGATGGCCCTGTATATCTCATGACGAATCACTCCCGGCGCACACAGGGGAAGGATTCCTGAAAAATGAAGAAGCCCGCAGTTTCCATGGGATGCTCCTGAACCGATAAAGCCTTTTTCGATGATCCTGACCGATGCCTTTTCCATTAAAAGATAATGGGCACAGGCAAGACCGATGATTCCGCCGCCCACAATAATAATATCATTTTTTGATCCCACTTTTTTTTTCCTTTTTAAACCGTTAAAAAATACAAGGCATAAAGTAACCGCTATTACTGGATTTTTCAATTTTAAAGATGGATTTTTTTTTTAAAAGCATGTTATACAAACGGTGATTTTTTTGCAGGGTATGTTTTTCATTTATTTCAGGCAGTTAACATGGCTTGCAATGGCTTGATTTGTCTTGCACAAAGCATTATCCGGTGCTAAACTAACAACCTTTCGGGAAATAGGGGTTTTGGATGGTTAAATCGAACCTGGAGCATAATGTGATCGTGCTGATCAAAAAAAGCAGCTTTTTGTCGGTTCTCGTATTGTTCATCATCGTCTGCATGGGTTGCAGTGAACCTGAAAAAGAAAAACCTGTGGTATTTATAATAAAAAGCCGGTTGATCAGTATTTCGGAATCGGATTTCTTTGATGAACTTGATCTGAAAAAAAGCGCCTATCCTTATAAAATTACAGAGAATCCTCTAGAATACAATGAAATGGTGATGAACCTTGTCAATATGCTTACCGAAGAAGTACTTCTTCTCAGTGCGGCTGTTGATCATGGTGTAGTTGTTACGGAGGATGAAGTCAAAGCAGCAGAGGTGGAATTCAAAAAAGACTACCCTGAAAACAGTTTTGATAAAATGTTGCTGGAAAATGCCATTTCTTACTCGTTATGGAAAAAACGGTTAAAGACAAATCTGATTATTGATAAGCTGATTGACCAGGAGATCAGAAATAAGATTGAAATTTCATCTGAAGAACTGGTTGAATTCTACAAGAAATATAATATGGAAGCAGCCCAGGATACGAAAAAGAAAAACAAAGAACCCAAAAAAAATATTGATGAAAATGAACTTGTGTTTGTGCTTCGCATGCAAAAGATGGAGAATGAATATCAAACATGGATCAAAGCACTTGAATTGAAATATCCGGTTGAAATCAATAAGGACAGGCTAAAATCTTTATTAAAAAATATTGAAGAAAACAGGGGAAGTAAAAATGAAAAAAAAGACTAAATGGTTTTTATATTCTTTTTTCCTGACAGGGCTCATCATTTGCCCTGTTTTATCTGCGGAAACCGTTGACCGGATTATAGCTGTTGTGAACAGCGATATCATTACATTGGCGCAGCTGAATAAAGAAACCTCCCGGTATAGAATAAACATTGAGTCTTCTGAGAATTCCGATGTAAAGAAAAAGGCACTCATTGATGATTTAAATAAAAAAATTTTGGAATCACTCATTGACCAATCCCTTACCCAGCAAGAAGCCAAGAAATATAATATTGAAATTTCAGAAGCAGAGGTTGACGCTTCCATTGAAAACATTAAAAAGATCAAGTCCTTAAGTAAGGAAGCCCTGGAAAAAGCGCTTGAACAGGAAGGATTGACGCTTAAAGAATATCGAGAGAGCCTGAAAAAACAGATTTTACAAGCCCGGTTGATTAATTATGCCGTAAAATCAAAGGTTGTTGTTACTGAAGTCGAGATTAAAAAACAATATGAAACCAATGCTGAGAAATATGCAAACAACAAAAAATACCGGTTAAGCAATATTCTCCTGATAGATAAAAGCAAAATCGATGAAGTGAAAACCAGACTCAAGAATAAAGAGGAATTCTCAGAACTTGCAAAAAAATATTCCACAGCCTCTAATGCATCGGACGGAGGTGAACTTGGCACCTTTGACATCACAAGTTTTTCAGCAGCGATCAAAGAGAGTATTGCTTCGCTGAAAAAAGGGGAATACACGGATTTTATCCAAACCCCTCAGGGGTTTCAGATTTTTTATGTGGTTGACATTGAACAGGGAATCGCGAAAACTTTTGAACAGTCTCGGGACGAAATTCACGAAGCTATGTATCAAGAACAGGTAAAGGAAAAATTTGAAATCTGGCTCGAATCCTTAAAGAAAAAAGCTCACATTAAAATTTTGTTATGATAAAGGCTTTGGGGTGTTAATCAGGAAGCATCATGCATAATGATCAGATCAAGGTCCTTAGTGCCAGCCTTAAAAGACTGCTGCGCCGGGGAGCGACCAAACAGGTCACCAATATCATCAAAAAAACACATATGGCAGATCTTTCCAGTGCGTTTGAAGAGCTGTCTCCGGATAACCGGGAAAAGCTTTTCAAGCTGATCAAGGATCCTGAAGAAATCGGTCTTCTTTTTTCCACTCTGGATGAGAGCTTTTTTCTTGAATTTGTAAAAACCGTTGAATTTGAAAAGCTTGTTGAAATATTTGATCACATGCCTTCCGATGCTGCTGCCTGTCTTTTAAACCTCATGGACGATGAAATCTCCGATAAAATTCTTTCAAAGATGAAAAAGGAAGAATCGGATAATGTTGAACAACTCATGAGCTATGATGACAATACTGCCGGAAGCCTGATGGTCAAAGATTTCATCGCTCTTGAAGAAGAACTGAAGGCCAAAGAGGTTATTGCGGCATTAATGGGGTCTGCCGTCCCTCTTGTGCTTCACAGGCTGAATATCGTTCCGGCTGTTGCCACAGGACCCTTTGTTACAACATCCATCGATATTGTCAGCGCCTTTTGCTATTTTTCAATCGCCGACTTTTTTCTCGAACTTTAATGATCTGAATATGCCCGGGTTTAGCACAGATGCCATATTGTTAAGGAAAATCGAATATGGGGATCATGATTTCATCATCAGTTTTTTGACAAGATCAAACGGAAAGATTTCCGTCATTGCAAAAAATGCAAAAAAGAGTATCAGAAGGTTTACGGGCGCTTTGGATCTTTTTTCTGCCAACCATATCCATTGCACCTATCCCAAAAAGAAAAAAGATGCCCTGATGATTCTTTCTCAGGCGGATCTTGAGGACGGGTTCGGCAATATCCGGTATGATGTATATAAAACCACCTATGCCAGTTTCTGGGTGGAACTGATCCATTTCTGGCTGGAGGAGGAAAAATCCCAGCCCGAACTTTATGATCTCCTTTTTTTCTCTTTGGATACACTCAATGCCGGCATCATATCCGGAGAAGTCGTCCACCTTTTGTTCCAGATTCGGTTTATGGGCCTGTCCGGTTTTGAACCCAATATTGAATATTGCGGCCGCTGTAAAACCCCTGTTGATATGATTGAGCAAAATAAGGTGTTGTTCGATTTTAAAGAAGGCCGGATCATTTGCAAAAATTGTATCAAGGGAGAGTCAAAACATGGCAGGACGGTTTCCAAAGGGACGTTGAAACAACTTTTCTGGATCAATAAAAATGATGTCAACCGGGTGGACAGAATTAAATTTTCAGGGCTCGCCGTCAAAGAAGGCGAAAGCCTTTTGGAATCTTTTATTCCGTTTCATATGGGTCGGGAATTTAAAAGCCTTCAGTTTTTAAAGCGTTTAAGACAGGAAAAATATGAATTTTGAAAAGAAATTAGAAGAAAAATCCATACAGGTATCGGTTCCCTGCCGGGTGGACTTCGGAGGAACGCTGGATATCAGCACTTTTTATCTTCCCATGACGGATTTGTCGCCAGCCACTTTTAATATTGCCCTTGATCTCAGAACATGGGTCACACTTTTCCCCTGGCAAAAAGGGATGGTCAAGGTAAGCTCAAAAGGGTTTGATGATGCGGTGTTTAAAAAAGATGAAGCCCCTTTTGATCACCCCATGGGGCTTATGTTTGCCTTGGCAAAATATTTTAATGCCAGCGGTGTTCACATTCACATTGAATCGACTTCACCACCCAAAAGTGCGCTTGGCGGGTCTTCTGCTGCTGCTGTGGCCATTGTCTCGGCATTTTATCATCTGTTGGAAAAAAAAACAGACCCATCCCACGTGGCCTGGCTTGCTCATTATATTGAAGCGGGTGTCGCCGGAGTCCCCTGTGGCATGCAGGACCAGCTCGCAGCAGCCTTTGGCGGTGTTAATCAATGGAGCTGGAAAATGGGTAAGACAGGGCCTTTGTTCAGACGAAAACAAATTTTTGAACTGGATACCGAGATTAAGATGTTTAATTCCCATATCCTTGTGGCTTATTGCGGGATTCCGCATATTTCCAAGGATATTAACAGACAATGGGTAGACTCCTTTCTCAGGGGTGAAACACGGAAGAAATTTAAAGAAATTGCGGGTTTGACAAAAGAATTTTCATTGGCTGTAAAAAAGAAGGATTACAGGCAGGCGGCTGATCTTATGAACCGGGAAACAAAGATAAGGCTTGAAATGACGCCGGATGTGCTTGACAATACCGGGAAAATATTGTTTGAAAGTGCTGTCAATTGCAATTGCGGCGCAAGATTTACCGGGGCAGGGGGAGGCGGATGCCTCTGGGCCATTGGTGAGAAAGAATCCATTGATTTGTTGAAACAAAGATGGCAGGATATTTTGTCACATATTAAAGGGGCAAAAATTCTCAAAACAAAAATTGATAATAAAGGTATCATCACCCATTGATCATTATTAATCATTGAAGAAGCGGAGTAACATGAATTTTCAAGACGTTATATTAAATCTGAACAATTACTGGGCCCAGAAAGGATGTGTCCTCATCCAGTCCTATGACATGGAAGTGGGGGCAGGGACCTTTCATCCCACGACATTATTACGGGCGCTTGGGCCTGAGCCATGGAAAGTTGCCTATGTCCAGCCTTCCAGACGGCCAACTGACGGCCGTTATGGAGAAAACCCCAACCGGCTCCAGCATTATTATCAATATCAGGTTATTTTAAAACCATCCCCGCCGGATGTTCAGCAATTGTATCTCGATTCCATGAGAATTCTTGGCGTTGATCCTCTTGAGCATGATATCCGGTTTGTGGAAGATGACTGGGAATCTCCGACCCTTGGTGCTTCAGGGCTTGGCTGGGAAGTCTGGCTGGATGGCATGGAAGTCACCCAGTTCACTTATTTTCAGATGACCGGCAGTATGGAAGTCAAACCGGTTTCCGTTGAGCTCACCTATGGTCTTGAAAGAATCTGCATGTATCTTCAAGGTGTTGATAATGTATTTGATCTGAAATGGAATAACGAGATCACTTACAGAGATGTTTATCACCAGCAGGAAGTAGAACAGTCCACCTATAATTTTGAAGTAGCGGATGTGGATCTTCTTTTTGACCTATTTAAAAAATATGAAACTGAAGCCCACCGGATTATCAAGCAGGGACTTGTGATTCCGGCATATGAATTTTGTCTGAAATGTTCTCACACCTTTAATCTTCTGGATGCAAGGGGCGCCATCAGCGTAACCGAGCGTACCGGCTATATCAAACGGATCAGGGACATTGCAAGGGAATGCGCTGCAGCCTACGTGGCCCAGAGGGAGGCCATGGGGCATCCGCTTTTGAAAAGGGGAGGGAAAAAATAAGATGAATACGCTTTTAATTGAAATCGGATGCGAGGAAATCCCGGCAGGTTATATCATCCCGGCATTGAATGCGTTTAAGGACAATATTCTTCTTGCTTTGGACAAAAACAGGATCGAGCACGGAGAGGCCCATATTTTCGGTACGCCCCGGCGTCTGGCATTAATGATTGATTCTGTCGGAGACATGCAGGCAACCAATACTTCAACCATTACAGGCCCGCCGGAAAAAGTGGGGTTTGATGAAAATGGCAAACCCACCCTGGCTGCGGAAAAATTTGCATCTAAAGCCGGGATTGACGTTCAGGACATCCGGGTTGAAGACACACCCAAAGGAAGATATCTGACTGCAGTGATTGAAGAAAAATGTGAGTCTGCGGTATTAATTCTTGAAAGCATCCTGCCAAAGGAAATCCTGGGTATCCCGTTTCCTAAAAGCATGAGATGGGGAGATCTTTCCATCAGTTTTGCAAGACCCGTTATTTCACTTGTCGGGCTTTTGGGCAGCAAAATTCTTGAATTCAAGGTGGGCAATATCAAATCCTCATCTTATATTTTTGGGCATCCTTTCATGTCGCCCGGAAAATACAAGGTGACTTCCGCAGAAAAATATATTGAGGTTGCCGAGGCTGCCGGGGTCATCCCGGATATGGAAAAAAGAAAAGAAGAACTGGTCAAGGCCATTAAATCCTGTGCAAAAGAACATCATGCAAAAATTCTTGAAGATGAAGAACTGGTCAATACAGTGACAAATCTTGTGGAAACCCCTTTTCCTGTGGTCGGAACCTTTGATGAACAATTTCTTGAAGTGCCGGATGAAGTTTTGATCACTGCCATGAGAGAGCATCAGAAATATTTTGCCCTGGTAAATGAAAAAGGCAGGCTCCTGCCCCAATTTATAGCAGTCAACAACACGCGGGCAAAAGATATGAAACTTGTGACCAAGGGCCATGAAAAAGTTTTACGGGCAAGGCTTTCCGATGCCAAATTTTTCTATCAAACCGATCTTCAGTCGTCATTGGATGAATTTGCCGAAAAACTGAAAACCGTCACCTTTCATGAAAAACTGGGAACAGTATATGAAAAGACCCTTAGAATCGGTAAGCTTGCAGAGCATCTGGCCGGGATATCATCATACAACGAAAAGGACCTCTTGGCTCAGGATGTTATAAGGGCTGCAAGTCTTTGCAAGGCAGACCTTGTCAGTCATGTGGTGATTGAATTTACAAACCTACAGGGAATTATCGGCAGGGCCTATGCGCTCAAGGCAGGAGAAAAAAAAGAGATTGCCCATGCTATTGAACAGCATTACAGACCGGTCCATTCCGGCGGGAAACTGCCTGAAAACCCGTGCGCTGCACTTCTTGCCATTGCCGACAAGCTTGACACCATTTGCGGATGTTTCAGCGTGGATCTCATCCCAACCGGTGGAGCCGATCCTTATGCCTTAAGGCGGCAGGGTATCGGTATTATCCAGATCATGATAGAGGAAAATCTTGTTTTTTCCCTTTTGTCTGTGATTGAAAAAGGTCTTGAACCCTTTTTGGGTGATCCAGGGCAAAAACAGGAAACAGCCCTTAAAGTTAAAGAATTCCTGCAAAACAGGATGATTAATATTTTGACGGATATGGGATTTTCCAAAGAAGCGGTCAATTCTGCATTATGGGCATCTTTTGACAATATCCCGGATGTGGTTGCAAGGGTAAAAGCCCTGGATGCATTAAGAAAAGAACCGGATTTTGAACCGCTTTCCATTACATTTAAGCGTGTGGAAAACATTATCAAAAAATCCGATGTTACAGCAGGAATGCCTGTGGATACGGTTCTTTTTCAAGACCCGACTGAAGGCGCTTTGCATGCTGCCGTCAATGACGTCCGGCAAAAAACAGAGACTTTGATTAAAGCTGGCAATTATGAAAAAGCGCTTACTGCTATTGCCGCCTTAAGGCCTGCAGTGGATGCGTTTTTTGTGGGTGTAATGGTCATGGCCGAAGATGAACGGGTCCGGAACAACAGGATTGCCCTGTTATCGTCCGTGTCGGGGTTGTTCAAGGATATTGCGGATTTTTCAATGATATAAAAATAAAAGACAAAGAAAAGGAATAGACCTATGGCTGGATATGATCCTGACAAGGATAAAAAACTGAAAGAATGGAAAAATGAAGAAACAGGGCTTCTGGTTTCAATTTATCAGTACGGTGACGGTGAGCCCAAACTTCAACTCGGTCCCAGGATGCTGAAAAAAAAGGATGGAACGGAAAGGGCGCCTGCAAAAGCAGGAAGGCTTTCCGTTGAAGACGTCATGTGGCTGCATGAAATTATTGATGAGGTAAAGGATGAATTATCCGACCTGGTCGGACCTGAGTGATGAATCCCTAATTCCTCCCCTGGGCGCAAGACAGGTTCCGGATATCGGCCCTGTTGCATTGATGGTGAGCTGTGAGCCGGATATAAGACTCATAACCGCTGCCATGGATCATCCTGTAACCGTTCCGTTTTTCAACAGTACCCTTATCACACATATAAAAGGTGATAAGGGTATTTCTGTTGCCGGGCCGTTTATTGGGGCTCCCTATGCAGCCATGCTGCTTGAATCCCTGATTACCCGGGGAGCAAAAAAGGTGATCGTTATCGGGTGGTGTGGTGCTGTGACGGATTTATTAAATGTTGGTGATATTCTCCTGCCTTCAAAAGCCATTGTGGATGAAGGAACATCAAAGAATTATAAACACCTGGACCCTGAACTGCCGGTTTCAGCACCGGATTTGGAATTGCTCGGACAATTGTCGGGATATCTTGCCTCTTCAGGAGTAGCCCATGAAAAAGGAGTAGTCTGGACAACAGATGCCATTTACCGGGAAACAAAAAAAAAAGTGGAATTTTTCAAATACCTTGGGGCATCTGCTGTTGAAATGGAATGCTCAGCGCTTTTTTCCGTAGCAGAGTATCGAAATATCAGCATAGCAGGACTTCTGATTGTATCGGACAGCGTTGCCTCAAAGACCTGGGAGCCTGGTTTCAGGAACAAAAAATTTAAACAGGCAAGAAAAACTTCATGTGAAGTTATTATGAGCTTTATAACAAAATTGAGCCAAAATGAATGACGAAATAAAAAAAGAAGCCTTAACCCTTCAAAGGGAATTGACTGAGCACAGTTACCGATATCACGTTCTGGATGATCCTGTCATATCTGATGCAGAATATGATAAAATGCTCAAAAGGCTGATGGATATCGAAGAAGAATTTCCGGATTTGTCCGTACCGGATTCCCCCACCAAAAGAGTCGGGGCGCCGCCTCTGGAGTCTTTTGAAAAAGCCGTCCATTCAGTCCCCATGCTCAGCCTTGATAATGCCTTTAACGATCAAGATGTTCTTGAATTTCATAAAAGAATTGTCCGGATGATTGATCGGGAAAATGTTGTCTATGTTGCAGAACCCAAACTGGATGGGGTAGCTGTGGAATTGAGATATGAAAACGGAATTCTGATCCAAGCGGCAACAAGGGGTGACGGCGTTACCGGGGAAGTCATTACTGAAAACATCAGAACCATAAAATCCGTCCCGTTAAGATTAAAAGCAGATCAGCTGAATATCCCGGCACTGCTAGAGGTCAGGGGCGAAGTGATCATTAAAAAAACGGATTTTGAAAAATTGAATGCAACCCGGATGGATAATGAGGAAAGCATTTTTGCCAATCCGAGGAATGCGGCTGCAGGATCTTTACGGCAACTGGATTCGAAAATTACAGCCAAAAGACCTCTTGATATTTTTGTATACGGAACAGGGCTTGTTCAGGGTATTGAATTTAAAAGCCACTCCATGATGCTCGGGGTTCTCAAAGATTTTGGATTTCCAGTAAACCCCCATATCAAAACTGGGTTAAGCATTGCTGAGGTGTTACACGCCTATAAAGACCTTGAAAGCTTAAGAGAAGGGCTTGCTTATGAAATAGACGGAATGGTGATCAAGGTTGATGATTTGGAGCTTCAAAAACAATTGGGCGAAAAAACAAAAAGTCCCCGATGGGCTATTGCTTATAAATTTCATGCCATGCAGAAAACCACCATTATCAAGGATATTATTGTCCAGGTCGGCCGTACCGGGGTTTTAACACCGGTTGCCGTGCTTGAAAGCGTAAACATCGGCGGTGTTATGGTTTCCCGGGCCACTTTGCACAATGAGGATGAAATTAAAAGAAAAGATATCCGTATCGGTGATAAAGCGCTTGTAATGAGAGCAGGGGATGTGATCCCTAAAATTGTAAAGATATTTGAAACCGAAAGAAAGGGAACCGAAACTCCCTTTGAAATGCCGGTGCATTGTCCTGTCTGTCACAGCAGAATTGAAAAATTCAAACAGGATCGATCAAGTATTAATAAATGCGTTAATTCATCCTGTGAAGCTCAATTAAAAGAAAGAATCCGGCATTTTGTCTCCAAAAAAGCTTTTGACATAGAAGGATTGGGAAGAAAAATTGTGGATCAATTGGTGGATGAAGGGATGATCCGATCCTTTTCTGACATATTTCGCCTTGAAAAAGAAAAGCTATCCGGTCTTGAAAGACAGGCAGAAAAATCGGCAGAAAACCTTACGCAAGCCATTGAAAAATCAAAAAAAATTACCCTCCCGCGCTTTCTTTATGCCCTTGGGATAGAACATACCGGTGAAAATGCAGCCAAACTGATTTCAGAAAGCTTCCTAATGCTTGACAATATTATAACGGCTTCGGTATCGGATTTTGAAAATATCCATGGAATCGGCCCTGAAACAGCGTCGGCAGTCGCCGGTTTTTTTTCTAATGAAGAAAATAAAACCATTATCCGACGATTGTTAGACTCAGGGGTTGAGATAAAAAAGGATGACTCCAAACCTGTTGAAATCAAGGACAACCCTTTTAAACAGAAACGGATCGTTCTGACCGGCGCACTGTCGTCCATGGCCCGCAGTGAAGCGGAACGTTTGCTTGAAGATTCAGGTGCTGTTGTTACATCAAGCGTCAGCTCAAAAACTGATTTTCTGATAGCAGGGCAGGATGCAGGCAGTAAACTCGATAAAGCAAAAAAAGCAGGGATCAGGATATTGAATGAAACTGAATTTCTGGGGATGCTTGAACAATCTTGATAAAGGGTGGTCAATCAAATGATTACAGATAAATGGGATAAAATTCCCAATATAGATATGAACTGCTTCGGGTGCGGCCCCAATAATCATCATGGGCTTCGGATGACCTTTGAAAGCAATGGGGAAAAGCTTCGATCCTTTGTTACCGTGCCGGATCATCTGAGGGGCTGGAGCAATATCGTGCATGGAGGGGTATTGTCCACCATCTGCGATGAAATCATGGCCTGGGCCGCCATATATCTTGCAAAACGGTTTATCCTGACCCGCACCATGACAACAACATTTTTAAGGCCTGTCATCACCGGTTCAAAACTTGAAGCTTTCGGGTTTATCAAAGAGCGGACAGATGATAGGAATGCATTGCTTTCAGGAGAAATTTATAATGAAAACGGCGAGTTGTGTACCAAAAGCACAGGCGAATTTGTTCTTTTTACTCCGGAGGCCTTTAAAAAACTGAATATCATTCCTGCCGGGCTCCTGGATCAGATGACCGGGATGTTCAACCGAGAATAGAAGCGTTCAGATGTATTTATCCTTTTGGGTGGCTTGCTGATAAACGCAAAGAAAATCTTTTGCTGTCTATCTCAACGGTTGTTTTTGTATAGGTCAGTTTGGTAATGATTTTGCCGTCCTTGAAATGAATGACATCAATCCCTTTTCTGGTTTCCGGTTTTTCTTCAAATCCCGGCTCATTGGAGGGCCACTCAAGGACCCATCGGTACAGGGCCTTTTGAAGTTTTTCATCAATAAAGGTCTCAGATTCGAGAAACCTGAAATTGCCATGGTTTTTAAACCAGGGAGTCCAGGCTTTCCGCAGGGCTTCCCTGCCTTTAACATAGGCCCCGGTCCAGTTCTCAAAAAAAATGTCTTCATGGAAAAAGCTCATGACCTTATCCAGGTCATGTTTTTCCCATGCCTGATACCAGTCCTTTAGCAGGGTTTGCATTTCATTGCGTGAAAGTTTCATGGTTTCACCTATAGCCAGTGGTTGATGGAATTGGCATAATACTCTAAAAGGCCGATTTCCGACTCATTGATAAATATATGGCCTTTATCTTCTTTTATCATGTTTCTAAGCAACATTAAAGAAATTGCTTCTGAAATGCCTTGTTTTTTGGAACTGTGCGAAGTTTCAAGGACAGGGGCTCCGTTTTCTTTGATGTTTATTAAAACCGATTCGCATTCACTTTCAATATCCGAAACCGTCATTTTTTTATCCTGATTTTTTATAAAAACCGTTGATACAAGTGATATCGGAACAATGGGGACAACATTGGCAATACCGGTCATGAGATGATCGCATAATTTTTTAATTTCAGGAAATCTTTGCTCTCGTTGAAGATTCTTAAATACAATATTGTTTTTGCCGGAATAGGTTTTTATGGAAACGGGGGTTCCGAAATTCACACAGGCATAACCGAATCGTCGCCATCTTGACAGGAGCATCTGGATAATATTTCGCACGATAAAACCAAGTGTTGTCCGGAAAATGTAAAAAAGACTTTTTCTTTCTGCTTCAGAATTTAATGATCGTAAAAGGCTCCGGTCTTCTATGGTTCTGTCATAGTTGATCCCAACCGGGATAAAAATGACATCCCTGTCTTTTTGGGGGTCAAAGCTGCGCAGCATATAATCGATAAGCCCGAGTCGCGGTTCCTGTAATTTACCGTCTCTGCTCAGATTCCCTTCGAGAAATACAGCCTGGCAGACCCCTTGCTGTGTGGCCATGTGGATATATCTTTCAAGGACTCTGCGGTATAAGTAATTCCCTGAATTCCTTCTCACAAAAAATGCCCCCATGAAGCGGAACAGCATATGAAGCGGCCAAATTTTGGCCCATTCCCCGACAGCGTAGGACAAGGTTGTTCTTTCCGCTGCCAGAAACGCCACAAGAATATAATCCATATTGGACCGGTGGTTCATGATAAACACCACGGTGGAATCCGGATCTATTTTTTTGTATTGCTGGTCTTCAACGATTCCGACGCGGACCCGGTATAAAAGCCTGGCAATTTTTTTTGCAATATAATATCCGATCCTGAAATAAAAATAGGCATTAAAGGAGGGGACTATTTCCTTTGCATAGGTGGTCACCTTTTTTTGAACCATTTCAAGGGGCATGTCTTTTTCTTTTGCATAAGCCTTAATGGCTTCGATGACATCAGGGTCATAGGTAAGACGGTCAATCAGGACCTGGCGTTTGGTTAATTGGAAAGAGCGGATTTCGATATCCAGCCGGGTGCCGATTTCTTCAATGACCTGATTGATACGCCTTCGAAGAAACCAACGGGTACTGGGGATCAGAATCCGGTCCATTAAAGCGATGGCGGAAATAAAAATCAGAAAAATAAAGAGCCAGACAGAAATTGTAATTTGTCCACCCATGCAAAAACCCCAAGAAACAGTGGATTAAAATTACGGTTAATTATGAACTATTGCCTGTCAAAAGCAAGTTTTAATCCGAATCCGATAAAAATAAGACCGGAGGTTTTTTGCAGAAAGGTCCCGGCCAGGGGATTTTGTCTCAGGGTCTTTGTCATAAGAGAAGCAGTCAGAGTTAAAAAAAGGCACCAGAGCGTTCCGGTAACAAGAAAGGTCATTCCAAGGATCAGAAACGGAATGGCACCGTATGTCTGATGTGGGTTGATGAACTGGGGAAGAAATGAAAGAAAGAAGAGCCCGACCTTGGGATTCAGGACATTTGTAAATACCCCTTGTTTGTAAATTTTAAAGAGGTCCGGAAAACGATTGGGAATCAGGAGGGCATCAAAGGAGGGTTGTTTGCTGAAAACCATTCTGCATCCAAGATAAATGAGATATCCGGCGCCGGCCCATTTGATAAGAGAAAAAACAAGGACTGAAGTGGATAAAATAAGAGACAATCCAAAGGCTGCGCACAAGACATGAATAACGCAGCCCGACATGATCCCGGCCACAGATGCAAACCCGGCTCTTTTTCCCTGGGAGATGCTTTTGGTTAGTATATAAATTGTATCAATACCGGGGGTGAGGTTAAGGATAGCGGCAGAAGCGAGAAAGCCCAAATAGTTTTGAACCCCGAACACTGAAAAAAAATCAAAAGACATGATTAATCAAACAGGGCATTAATAAAAAGGGTTGGATTAAAATCCTGAAGGTCATCAATCTGCTCTCCCACACCGATATACCGGATAGGCAATTTCATATTCCTTGCAATGGCGGCCACAATTCCACCCTTGGCGGTTCCATCAAGTTTTGTCAAGGCTATTTGGGTCAGTTCAACAGCCTCATTAAACAGTTTGGCTTGGGAAATGGCATTCTGACCGGTTGTTGCATCCAGAATCATCAAAACATCATGGGGGGCATCGGGCATTTTCTTCTGAACGGAGCGTTTTATTTTTTTTAGTTCTTCCATGAGGTTCTTTTGTGTTTGAAGTCTGCCTGCCGTGTCAATGAGGACAATATCAACGGCTCTTGCCATGGCTGCTTCCATACAGTCATAAACAACCGCAGCAGGATCGGCCCCTTCTTTATGTTTGACAATTCCGGCATTGGCCCTGTGAGCCCATATTTCAAGTTGTTCAACAGCCGCTGCCCTGAAGGTGTCTGCAGCTGCAATCAGAACTTTTTTCCCTTCAGACGTGAATTTCATGGCAAGTTTGCCAAGAGTGGTGGTTTTACCGGTTCCATTGACCCCCACAATCATGATGACATGAGGTTTTTTAACAGGTTGGGGTTCCGCAGCTTCCGATATGACGGGAAACAAAGCAATCAATTCATCTTTGAGGACCTGTTTAAGTTCATCCGTACTGGATAGTTTTTTGGCTTTTTTCCTGATCCGAGCCATCATTTCCATGGTCACTTCCATGCCAAGGTCGGATGTGATCAACACTTCTTCCAGTTCTTCAAAAAGAGCGTCATCTATTGCTTTACTTGAAACAAATAGCTTATTAATATCTGTGGTTAAGAGTTGTCTTGTCTTTGACAACCCGGTTTTAAGTTTTGTAAAAAGCCCTGTTCTATGTTCTTTTTTATCAGGCTCTTTTTTGTCCGGCTCTTTTTTTTTGAACAGGTTGAATACCAATTTATAGTTCTCCTTTTGAGGTCTGTTTTTTTTATGTCTGATCTTTTACATTTTTCTTTTATCAGAATCAAGGATTGTCGGATAAAACATGAACAAAAGATTGACTCTCCGGATAATGTATCATAACTTTATGAGGGTCTACGAATAAAAAAAAATCGGGAAATCGAATAAAAAAGGACAATATGCATGAGTTCTCCCACTGATGAAAGAATAGGTCTTCTTCAGGAACAGATAAAAAAACTTCAGTCCCAGAAGGATAGCCTTTTAAAGGAATTGGATACAATCGAAGACCGCTTTGAAAAAATGAATCAGATGTATCGAAAATCCTTTCCTGTTATTATTGATAGTGTTGCAACCGGGGATGACTTATTTTCCAATACCTGTAAAGACCTTAGCCTGGCCCTTAAAAAAGGGGAATCCGATGGCAGGATCGCATATATTCTTGAACAGTTGAAAACCGCCATTTTGAAAGAAGGTTACGTTCCGATTCCGGCAAAACCCAAAAAAGGGTTGTTTTCAGCTCTCAAAATAGGATCATCACTTTCTTTTATTGACGAATATAAACTGAGCTATCACGATGTTGTGAATAATCTTCGGTCCAATCTGGATGAAAAATATACCGGAAAACTGGATAATATTGCTGCAAGGATCAAAACAGCAGAAGATACCACCGATATCAGTGAAATCCGTGAAAGCGTGTTCAGTCTGATTTTTGTCTATATTTCAGATACCAATCAGGACAGGGGAAAAGTCAATTCCTTTGTTCAGGAGATCGTCGGGAAAATTCTCGATATAGAATCGAACCTTTCCGCCAGTTATCAGCAGACCGATTCCATGTTTCAAACCAATGACCGTTTTGAATCCGTTCTGGATGCTGAAATGAAGAGACTGAAAGAAACGTCTAACGTGGTATCAAGCCTGGATACGCTGAAAATTGAGGTGTCGGAAAGATTATCTTCCATTGAAAATGCGCTGCAGAAAAAACAGGCCAAAGACAGAGCCATAAAAGATATCGCTGAAAAAAATAGGCAATCTTTCAAATCCGGTTTTGTTAAACTGAAACAAGAGCTGGACGAAGCTACCCGGTATTCTGAAGAGCTTGAAAAAAAATTAAATCAGGATCAGCTAACCGGAGCTTTTAACAGGCGGGCTTACGATAAAAAAATTGATGATGAAATGGAAAGATTTTTGAGATACGGCTCAAATTTTTCCCTTCTTCTTATTGATGCAGATAAATTTAAGCTGATCAATGATCATTACGGCCACGCCATTGGGGACAAATGCCTTCAGGAAATAATAAAGAGGACCCTTCCTTTGCTGAGAAAGAACGATATGCTGTCAAGATACGGGGGTGAGGAATTTGTTGTCATTATGCCGGAAACCGATCTTAACGGCGGCAGGGAAGTGGCTGAAAAAATACGGCAGACCATAGAAAAAATCGAATTTATCTATAAAAAAGACAAGGTCAAAGTAACCGTCAGTATCGGTGTTTCTCAGGTAAGACAGGGAGATAAACACCATAATGAAGTTTTTGAACGTGCGGATATTGCCGTTTATCAGGCCAAGGCAAAAGGAAGAAACCAGGTTATTGTGAATTGATATTGGTCAAGACAGGAGCTGATATGTCGTCTTTGAATTTGAAACCCATTGAAACATTGCTGAATCATCCGAAAACAACCCATGTCACTTCTGATGTGAATACGGAAACCATAGAGAGAAGAGCGTTTTCTCCAAAGAAGATAAAAATATTTTCAACCCGGTACACGAGCTTGAAAGATAGTCCTGAATTCCGGTTCACCACAAACAAAGAGGCGGAAACAGCTCTTCCGGATATCATTAACAACCCTGTCCAGCTAATTGTTCCAGGAGAAGATAAATCACAAAGCGCCAAGACGGAGTTTTCCATATGCAGAAATATTGGGGTGTTCTTCTCCGGAGGGCCTGCGCCCGGCGGGCACAACGTCATTGCCGGGTTATTTGACGAAATGAAAAAATACAATCCGGAATCCAGACTTTACGGGTTTCTTTTTGGACCTGACGGGCTTCTTGAATCCAAATATGTTGAAATCACAAACAGCCTTGTGGATGCCTACAGAAACATGGGGGGGTTCTCCATGATCAAAACCGGAAGAACAAAAATAGATTCCCGGGAGAAAATGGAGGCAGCCTTAAAAACCTGCACTGAACTTCAACTGGATGCCCTGGTTGTGATTGGAGGAGATGATTCAAATACCAATGCCGCTTTTCTTGCCCAGTATTTTAAAAAAAGCGGGATAAAAGTGATAGGCGTTCCAAAGACCATAGATGGCGATATCCAGGTTAAAACCGATGACGGGGAAATGCTTTGCGCCATATCCTTTGGGTTTCATACGGCTGCAAGGGCGTTTTCACAGAACATCAGCAATCTGACCATAGATGCAGGCTCCGACATCAAATACTGGCATATTTGCAAGGTCATGGGACGGGTGGCAAGCCATTTGACGTTGGAATGCGTTTTTCAGACACATGCCAACCTGGCACTGATCGGTGAAGAACTGGCGGATTACACGGATCAAAAGAGAATCGAAAAAGCAAAGGAAGAAGGCAGGATTGATTATACTGCATATGGAATGACGCTTCGGCATTTATCAAGGCTCATATGCGATACCATTGTCAGGCGTGCGGCGTCCGGTAAAAATTACGGGGTCATCATCCTGCCGGAAGGGCTTCTTGATTTTATTAATGAAATACAGGTGTTCATTATCAAGCTCAATAAGATTATTGCAGATTATAATTATGTTCATGACAACAATTTTCATTCTTCTTTCCCGGCCCTTACGGACAAACTGGAATATCTCAGAAGGCTGGCCCGCGGAATGGCGGATAAAGGTCAAGTTCCCATCTGGAATCTGAGGGATGATGATCTTTTCAAACAATTGCCTTCTTTTTTTCAGGAAGGTCTTCTGGTAGAAAGGGACACCCATGGAAATTTCCAGTTTTCCCAGGTTAAAACAGAAAAAATCATCATGGATATGGTCAAAGAATATTTAAATACGCTTAAGGAACAGGGCAAATATAAAATCGGAATTGAACGCTCCTATTTCAACTCCATGATGGAAAAGGCAAATCTAATTGCGGACAGATATGCCAACGTTATGTTTAAAAACCCGGATGAATCCTTTTTGCTTGTCAAAGAATCCATTATTTCTTTGAAAACCCTGAAACAGGCATTGGTGACCAATGAATTAATCTCACCGGAAGACCCCTTGCCGACGGCTATTATATCCATATATAAAAAATCAGAACCTCAGTTTAAAACCCAGACCCATTTTTATGGGTATGACGGCCGGGGTTCCGATCCCACCCATTTTGACTGCAATTACAGTTATAATCTCGGCATGATTGCTTTTCATTTGATTGCCAATGGCGCAACCGGTCAGATGGCAGCTGTGAAGAACCTGGAAAAAAAATTTGACAAATGGGAACCCATCGGCATTCCCATTGCCAAATTAATGCACCTTGAAGAAAGAAATGGAAAAATGCAGCTGGTTATTGAAAAAACCCTTGTGGATGCAAATTCCAATGCTTTCAGGGTATTTAAAGCCTTACGAGAAGACTGGCTGGCTGCCGAATCACACCAGGACAGATACAGACGACCAGGACCGGTAAGATTTACAGGAAATTCGGAAGAAGACAGGCCTATTACATTGATGCTCAATTCTATTTGAGTTTTTTTTCAGGCCGGTATGAGCACAAAGGCTCTTCTGCAAGATAATTACCCGTGGCCTCATACGCCCTTGCCCGGCATCCGCCGCATACCCTTTTAAATTCGCAGATTCCGCATTTGTTTTCAAGGTTGTCAAGGTTTCTGAGCTGGTTGAACACAAGGGAGTTTTCCCATACATCTTTAAAAGAGGTTTGGGTAACATTCCCGCATTCTACATCCAAAAATCCGCAGGTCTGGACACGGCCTACATGGGAAATAAAACAAAACCCCGTGCCGGCAAGACATCCTCGTGTAACGGCGTCCAGTCCATGGGTTTCAAAACTCACTTTTTTTCCGTCTTTTTTTGAACGCTGGCGCAAAATTCGGTAATAATGAGGGGCACAGGTGGCCTTGAGCTGAAGCTTTACTTTTTCTCTTTGGTCATAAAACCAGTTCAGGGTTTCTTCATATTCCTCTGCATCGATTTCCCCGTCAAGAATGTATTTGCCCCGGCCTGTGGGAACCAGAAGAAAAATATGATGGGCCACGGCACCTAATTCTTCAGCCAGTTTGAGGATTTTCGGGATCTCGCTCAAATTTGATTTGGTTATGGTGGTGTTGATTTGAAATTCAATACCTGCATTTTTGGCAATCTCGATCCCCTGAATGGATTTTTCAAAGGCGTGTTGAATCCCTCTGAAAGCATCGTGGGTTTCAGGGGTTGAGCCGTCAAGGCTGATACTGATCCGTTTAATACCGGAATCTTTCATTTTTACGGCAATTTCTTTTGTAATCAGGGTCCCGTTGGGAGCCATGACCATGCGAAGACCCAACCGGGTTCCGAATGCGGCAATATCAAAAATATCATGACGCAGCAGCGGTTCTCCTCCGGTCAGGATAATAATCGGTTCCCCGACTTCCCGAATTTCTTTTAATAATTTAAACGAGGCATTTGTATCCAGTTCATTGTCATAGGGATGATCTTCAGCCACTGCTCTGCAATGTTTGCAGGCAAGGTTGCATCGCCGCGTGGTCTCCCACGCGACCAGCCGAAGCGTGTTTGCAGAAGGAGGGTGTGCTGCTTGTCCGTGAGGATGGCCCATCAGCCTTTCAACTCCCTTGCAACATCAAGTGCGGAATAGGTCAAGATCAGGTCTGCGCCTGCTCGTTTAATGGATAAAAGGGTTTCCATGATCATGTCCTTTGCATTTACCCAGCCCATCATTTCACCGGCTTTCATGATCGAATATTCACCGCTCACATTATAGGCTGCAATGGGAAGGTCAATTTCCGTCTTTAACCGGTAGATGATATCAAGATAGGATAGGGCAGGCTTGACCATTATAATGTCTGCTCCTTCTTCGATATCCATGGTGGCTTCCCTGATGGCTTCATTGGAATTGGCAGGGTCCATCTGGTAGGTTTTCCTGTCCCCGAATTGGGGTGCGGATTCGGCTGCCTGCCGGAAAGGTCCGTAAAAAGCCGAACTGTATTTGACGGCATAGGACATGATGGGAATATGAGAGAAGCCTTCTTCATCAAGAGTTTGACGGATTTCAGCCACTCTTCCGTCCATCATATCCGAAGGAGCAACCATGTCAGCCCCTGCCTTTACATGGGAAAGCGCTGTTTTGGCAAGAAGATCAAGGGAAGCATCATTGTCGATGATGCCGTTTTCAACACAGCCACAATGCCCGTGGTCTGTATATGCACAAAGACAAACGTCGGTAATGACTGAAATATCAGGCACCTTTTCTTTGACTGCCCGAACGGCTTTTTGAACAATAGAGTCGGAAGCATAGGCACGGGTGGCCAGGGGATCTTTTTTATCCGGAACCCCAAAAAGAATAATAGCAGGGATTCCTGCGTCACAGGCATCTTTTGCCATGGTTACAATATGGTCGCAGGAAAGCTGAAAATGTCCGGGCATGGATTCAATGGGTGTTTTAACGGATTTGCCTTCAATGGCAAACAAGGGAAGGATCAAATCATCTCGGGATAATTTTGTTTCCCGGATCATTCTTCTGAAATTATTCGTGGCTCGTAATCGGCGGCCCCGGTAATCAGGGAAAAGCATTAAGATTTCTCCTTTTTGATTTCTTCATCAGTGAGATAACAGGCCGGATCACTGTCCCAGGGGTCATTGGCAACGGATTCAGCCCTGGCCCTGAAATTGCCGGCGCAGATATCCAGCCAGCGACATTCTGCACATCGGCCCTTGACATGTTTTTTCTTTTCTTTCAGTTTCATTAAAAATTCATTATCCTGATCGGTCCAGATTTGTGAAAAGGGTTTGTCCTTGATATTGCCAAGACTTTTTTCCCTCCAGAATTGATCCGGGTGGACTTCCCCGTCCCAGGAAATGCAACCAATGCCCCGTCCTGAATTATTGCCTTCATTCATTTCCAGAAGCTCAAGCACTTCAGCCGCTCTTTCCGGGTTTTCGTCCAGAAGCCGTTGATACACATAGGGTCCGTCTGCATGGTTATCAACCGTCAGGATTTCCTTTGGCAAAAGGCGATCATGAAGATCCCTTGTCCTGTTCATGATCAGATCCAGAACTTTTCTTGTTTCCTCATGGGATAGGTCTTCTTTGGCGATTTCAGAGCCTCTACCGGAATAGACCAAGTGATAAAAACAAGCCCTGGGGATATTTTTTTCTTCCAGAAGATCAAAAATTCCCGGAATGTCTTTTACATTTCTTTTATTGATGGTGAACCTTAAACCCACTTTGATTCCGGCTTCCTTACAGTTTTCAATGGCAGCCATGGATTTTTTAAAACAGCCCTTAACCCCCCTGAACTGGTCATGGGTTTCTTCAAGGCCGTCAAGGCTGATGCCCACATAGGATAAACCGATCTCTTTTAAGATTTTTGCTTTTTCTTTGGTAATTAATGTGCCGTTGGTTGAAATAACCGCTCTCATCCCCTTTTTGACTGCATATTGGGCATATTCCACAAGCCTTGGGTGAGTCAGGGGTTCTCCACCGGAGAACAGAAGCACGGGTACCCCGAAAGCAGCAAGATCATCCATCATGGCAAGGCTTTGTTCGTGGGTCAGCTCGTTGTCATAGGAAAGGTCTTCTGACCGGGCATAACAGTGAACGCATTTAAGATTGCACCGCCTTGTCATGTTCCAGACAACCACTGGTTTTTTGTCTTTTGAAAATTGCAGGAGGTGAGAGGGCAACTGACCGGAATGCCTTGAATATCTTAAGGCATCGGAGGGTTCTACGGTTGCACAATACAGTTTTGAAATTCCAATCATTTTATCTCTTTTCTGATAAGGTCGTTGAGAAAGGTTTCATGATCTGCCAATGCATTTTTGGATAGGAAAAACCTGTTTTTCCCGGTTTTTTCACGAATGAGGTTAAATCCATCGTAAAAATCCGAATAAATTTTTGATAATATTTCCTCACTGGTAGCGTGGTGGTTGATAAATTGTTCGATAAGAAAGTCTATGGCATCTTCTTCAAAAACGATATTCAGATTGTAGCTTTTGGATACCTCAAGTTCAATCTCTTTTACTGAATCGTGAAAGCCTTTAATTTTTTTAACCGCATCCTCAATTTCCATGACATTATTACAGAAATGCTGGGCCACCATATTGCACCGGATTTCCGACAGCGTGAGCCCATGTTTGAGGGAAAATATTTTCCAGTTGTTTGTCAGATAGGTCAGTATATAATTTTTATGCTCAAGAAAGACTTTTTCATATTCAATGTTCCAACCGGTTTCGTTCTTTTTTGATATTAGATCCAGAACCATTTTTTTCGGATCTTTTAAAAGTTCACGGGTAACTGCAAAGCTCGTAATATCATGTGAAGGAAGTTTCTCTTCAAAATCCAGCAATGCCTCTTCAACAACACTGACAAGCCCGCGTGCACCGGTATTTTCTTTATGCGCCTTTTGTGCAAAAACCCGTAATGCATCATCGCTAAAAACAATTTTGATGCCATATGCACTGAAATCAAGCCGCTTGCTTAAAATGACCGGATTGTTAGGCATTTTTAAAATAGCGTAAAGATCTTCTTCACTTAAAGGGTCAAGCACACATCTAACCGGAAGACGGCCAATAAATTCCGATTCAAAGCCGAATTCCACGAGATCTTCCGCCTTTGTCTGCTTGAGAAGGTCTTCGTCTTTCTGTGATTTGATCAGATTGGAACCAAATCCGATGGTCTGTTTGGAAAGCCTTTTTCGAATAACCTCTGAAAGTCCTGAAAATGCTCCGCTAACAATAAATAGAATGTTTGCGGTGTTTACTTTTCTGCGGTTTCTTTTTCCGGTTCTTTGATAGGCTTCCAGTTCCTGCATCATGGAAACCGGGTCATGGGGAACTTTCAGGTCCACATCGGTTTCTTCCATGGGTTTTAACAAAGCTCTTTGAACCCCTGTTCTGGATACCTGTGCACCAATCACATTAGGACTCGCTGCAATCTTATCGATTTCATCAATATAAACAATGCCGCATTCGGCAAGTTCAATATCGTCATTGGCTTCTTTGACAAGATCCCGGACCAGATCTTCAACATCTCCGCCAACATATCCTGTTTCGGAAAATTTGGTTGCATCGGCCTTTACAAAGGGGACCCCGATTTTTTTGGCAATCAGCTTAATCAGGTATGTTTTTCCAATTCCTGTGGGCCCGAGCATCAGGATATTGGATTTAATATTGCCGGTAATTTTGGATACACCTTCTCCAGTGACTTGGGAATGCCTTATTCGGTTAAAATGAGTGCATATTTTGGTGGCAAGAACCGATTTGGCCATATCTTGGCGAACCACATATTGATCAAGGTACGCGATCAGGTCCTGGGGTTTTATATTAAAATTAATAAGGGCTTTTTTCCCTCTGAATGCAGCGCTTCCGGAAACCGGATCCTGTTGGGGAAGGACAGAAGGGGAGATAATTTTTACGGTACCGCCGAATTTTTTATTCAGAAATTCGCCCAGTTCTTTTTCGATTTTTTGAGGATCTTGCGATCGGATATCAGTTTCTTCTTTCATAATAGTCTAATATAAACAAGGAAATAAATAATTCAAGGTGAATCAGGCTTTCCGGCCATTTTTTCTTTATAAAACTCACAGGGTTTTCCGGATGACTGGTAAACGACAACACTGGGCAAAGCCTTGGTTTTAAATCCAATAGCTTTACAACCGTTTGGATGCTGCGGATCCCATGTGATATAAAAGAATTCACATCTGAAACAATTTCTTTTATGATCTTTGGTCATTTAGCCACATAAATCCTGTTTAAACAAAAAAAGCCGCGAACAATGGCTGCCCGTGGCTTTTTTATATTTATGGTGCCGAAGGGGAGATTTGAACTCCCACGAGTTGCCCCACACGCCCCTCAAGCGTGCGTGTCTACCAATTCCACCACTTCGGCATTGGATCTATTTGATATCGTCTATTCCGTCTTCTGTTCAATAGGCGCAGTGGTTTTTTCCATCACCGAGGTCTCTGATTGATTCCCGGACAAATATGCCAGTAACAAAGACGTTATCATGAATATGATCGCAACAGCGGTTGTTATTTTTGTTAAAATCGTTGCCGGACCTGAGGCACCAAAGAGTGTCTGGCTAGCCCCGCCACCAAGAGAAACTCCCATGGCCGCTCCTTTGCCGCTTTGTAACAATACAATCAGTATCAAGAGGATACAGACGGTGACATGGATAGTGACTATTAAGGCTGTCATATTCCCTACAAATAATATTTAATGATTTTAATGAACTTCTCCGGATCAAGACTTGCGCCGCCTACCAGGGCACCGTCGACATCCTTGATGCTCATCAGTTCTTTCACATTCTCAGGTTTTACCGAGCCGCCATATAAAATTCTTATCCGGCTTGAAAAATCCTTTGAAAACAATCTGCTCAATAAAGACCTCAAATACTGATGTACTTCGGCTACCTGATTTGTATTTGCCGTCTTTCCGGTTCCAATGGCCCAGACAGGTTCATAGGCCAGCACCAAGTCCTTAAGTTCATTGGAACCAAAGCCTTTTAACCCATCCGACACCTGTTTGTCAAGTATCAAAAACGTTTTTTCCTGATCTCGCTCAGTTTCTGTTTCCCCGATACACATCACTGGCTTTAATCCTGAATTAACGGCAGATCTGAGTTTTTTACAGACGGTTTCATCGGTTTCACCGAAATATTGCCTTCTTTCGGAATGGCCGATAATCACATATTCAGCTCCGGCAGCCTTGACCATTTCAGCAGAAACCTCACCCGTAAAAGCCCCTTCCTTTTCAAAATAAAGGTTTTGAGCCCCTGTTTTCAAAAGGCTTCCCTGAACACCGGAAGAAACCAGGGGAAGGGAAAGAAAAGTCGGTGCAATCATAACGTCAACATTCACGACATCAGAACACAGAATGGCAAGCTTTTTTGCTGTTTCTATTGCTTCAGGGCCTGTTTTGTACATTTTCCAGTTGCCGGCGATGAGGGGTATTCTATTCATTTTTTTTACCTCTCACCGGATTACAAGGATTTTCCGACCATGACGGCAAGATCAACCATTCTGGCAGAATACCCGGCTTCATTGTCATACCATGAATAGATTTTTATCATATTGCCGTTGATGACATCGGTACAATCCGCATCAACAATTGAGGAAAGCGGGTTTGAATTAAAATCAATTGAAACAAGAGGGATATCACAATACCCCAATATGCCTTTCAGATTTTCTTTGGATGCCTTTTCTAGGGCTCGGTTGATATCTTCTTTTGTTAAACCGGTTTTTTCAGTAACCGCCACAAAATCGACCAGGGAAACATTGGGGGTTGGCACCCGGACAGACAACCCGTTCAATTTGCCTTTGAGTTCCGGCAATACTAATGCCACGGCTTTGGCAGCACCTGTTGTGGTCGGGATCATTGAAAGACCGGCAGCTCTTGCACGTCTCAGATCTTTATGGGGAAAATCAAGGATCCGCTGATCACCGGTATATGAATGAATAGTGGTCATCATGCCTGAGACAATCCCGAAATTTTCAAGAATAACCTTTGCAACCGGTGCAAGGCAATTGGTTGTACAGGATGCATTGGATAAAATATGGTGGGAGGCAGGGTCATACATGCCCTGATTTACACCCATGACAATGGTAATATCCGGTTTGTCGGCCGGGGCTGATATTAATACTTTTTTAGCCCCGCCGTTAAAATGTTTTGAAGCCCCATCCCGATCCCGAAAGATTCCTGTACATTCACAAACAATATCAACCCCGGCATCCTTCCATGGAATCTGAGAAGGATCTTTAAGAGCGGTAATTTTTGTGACCTTGTTTTCAACAATAATGGAATCCTCAGTTGAAGACACCTTTTTATTCAACAAGCCATGAACTGAATCATATTCAAGAAGATGGGCAATGGTTTTGGTGTCGGTCAGATCATTAATGGCCGTCACCTCAACGTCAGGGTTGTTAAATGCAGCTCTAAAAACCATTCTACCAATCCTGCCAAAACCGTTAATACCTATTTTGATCGTCATTTTCGGCCTCCTTGATAATATTGGAATAACTGATAACGCTCAGTAAGTTTAAGCTCTTTTTGTACCTTTTAAAATTCCACTGGCAAGCGATATGCTTTTTTTCCCATGTTCAATAAGAACGGATGTCAATGCTTCCATATTCATTTTCGATCTTGAATTAACCGCCTTAAAAAGAATCGGCAGATTAACTCCTGAGATCACCTCAACCTGACCTTCCTCCAAAAAAGAATAACTCAGATTGGAGGGAGTTCCGCCAAACATGTCCGTGAGTATGATGACACCTTTATCTGTTTTGACATCTAAGATCGCTTTTTTAATTTTTTTTCTGAGGATTTCCGGGTCCTCCTGGATGTTTATCGAAACAGACGAAATATTGGATTCTTTTTTTCCTGAAATGAATTCTACAGTTTCGATCAAGGCATTTCCTAAATTTGCGTGAGTAACCAACAGTATCCCGATCATGTTTTGTTTAAATCCCGATCAATATCTCTATGGATCAGACCTGGATTAAATCCTTTATTATTTAAATGTTCAAAAATATTTCTTGCAATGGCCACACTCCTATGTCTTCCTCCGGTGCAGCCAAAGGCAAGCGTGAGATATGATTTGTTTTCTCTTTTATACAGAGGAATTAAATAATCCAAAAGATTTATGTATTTTTCAAGAAAGATCATGGTTTCATTATTGGATAAAACAAATTGCCGGACAGACTCGGATTCTCCATCCAAGTGTTTCAGTTCAGGGACAAAATAAGGATTTGCAAGGAATCTCACGTCTATTATAAGATCGGAATCGTTTGGGATTCCGTATTTGAACCCGAAAGAAAGAACATTTATTTTTGTCAGACAGGATAAGGTACATCCGTCATTGATCAAATCAAGAATTCGGGTTTTAAGTTGGTGTGTATTGAGACCGGTTGTATTAATGATATGATGGGCGGTTTGTTTTATGGGCAGCATCATGTCTTTTTCATGTTTTATACTGTCAAGAAGGCTTTTTTCGTTTGAAATCGGGTGTTGACGGCGGGTTTCGCTGTATCGTTTAAATAATGTGTTTTCATCTGCTTCAAGGAATATGATACGGGGTGAGATGCCTTTTTCATCAAGTACACTTATCCCCGGCCCATAGTTTGAAATAAAATTTTTGCTTCGCATATCCATGACAAAAACAAGCCCTTTTATTTCAGGGTTTTCCTTTAACGGAAGATCAAGGAATTTTGGCAGCAGTTCCATGGGCATATTGTCGACGCAATAAAATGAAGCATCTTCAAAAGCTTGAATAGCTGTTGTTTTTCCAGACCCGGAAAGACCGGTTATGATATATACTTGTTGCATTGGATTTAAAAGTCTTCATCCTGCTCAGTGATGATTTCGTAAATCATATCAGCCGAATCTGCAGCCAAAAGCTTTTTTTTAAACTGATCCATTTTTAATAATCTGGAAATCTGGGCCAGGACTTTCAGATGTCCCCCGGCCGAATTCTCAGGTGTCAGCAACACAAAAAACAGATGAACGGGCTTATTATCCAAAGAGTCGTATTCAACCCCATTTTTGCTAAGTCCGAATCCGATACGGATGTCTTTTACCGTATCAAGCTTGCCGTGAGGAATTGCAATGCCGCCACCTATTCCTGTACTGCCGAGTTGTTCACGTTCCATGAGAACCCTTGCAATATCTTTTGCAGATGCAGTCGTAGCTGTTGAAACAGCGTTGGATAGCTCTTCAATTACCCCTTTTTTATTAATGGAGGTAATATTTGCAATGATGGCATTTCTATCAAGAAGCTGGCTGAAGTTCATTGAATGAATCATCCTTTGGGCTGGATTAATCCTAGCTTTCCATTATTGTGTTTGTAAAGGACATTCACCTGTTCGGTTCTGGCATTATTGAAAACAAAAAAAGGTTGTTTGCCTGAGTTTAATTCAACCACTGCATCTTCAATGTCCATTGGCTTATAGTCAATTGTTTCCAGAACAATACGGTGCTCGGAAATATCCGGTACAGCTTTAACGCTATTCGGGGTCTCTTCGTCGGATTCGGTTTTAATGCTCTGTTTTTTGCCTGACATATGGCGCTTCACTTTTTCTTTATTTTTTTTAATCTGGATCCGAATCTTATCCATTAATGCATCAATTGATGAATACATGCTCTCGGATTCTTCCTTGGCATGAATTTTAACTTTATCACAGGTCAGCGTAATTTCGGCAATATGTCTTATTTTTTCCACGGAAAGCACGACATAAGCCTCAGCCGGGCTTTCCAGTAATTTATCAAATTTTTCCAGTTTTTTTTGGACATAGGCTTTTAAAGAACTTGAGGGGTCTATTTGTTTAAATGTAACGGTTGTTTGCATAAAAAGCCTCCCTATAGTTGTTTGCGTTTATTAGAAGGAAGAATATTCAAGACCTTCCTGTATTTTGCGACTGTTCTTCGGGCAATCTGGAGGTCTGAATCTTGTAGAATCAATGCTATTTTATCATCACTTAAAGGATTTTCAGGATCTTCATTTTCAATCAAAATCCTGATTTTGTCTTTTACACTGGCCGACGCCATGGAATCACCGCCCGTCCGTTCAATTGAAGAATTAAAAAAATATTTTAGTTCAAAAAGGCCCTGGGGGGTATAGGCATATTTATTCGTTGTCACACGGCTTATGGTAGATTCATGCATTTCAATGTCTTCAGCAATATCTTTTAAGATCAGAGGTTTTAAATAGGCAATGCCTTTATCAAAAAACTCTCGCTGAAATTTTAAAATACTTTCCATTACCAGAAATATGGTCTTTTGCCGCTGCTGAATACTTTTAATAAGCCATGAGGCAGATTGCATTTTTTCGTTAAGATAGTTTTTAGCGTCTTTTGAAATTTTACGGCCGTCGGCAATGGCATTTTTATAAAAGCGGTTGATTCTCAGTTTTGGCAGACCATCGTCATTCATCACGATTTTAAAATCATCCCCGAGTTTGTAAACATAAATGTCCGGGGTAATATAGGAAGGCTCTTCCGTTGAAAAAGCACGCCCGGGTTTGGGTTCTAAGTATTGGATGATTTTTACGGCAGCACGGACTTCTTCAATGGATATTTTTAAAGCTTTGGCAATTTTTTTACTGTTTCTGTTTTCAAGATTTTTCAGATGATGCTGTATAATCTCTACAATGATGGGATTTTCAATACCAAGCTGCTTGACTTGAATAAGCAGGGTTTCGCAAAGATTTCTGGCACAGACGCCCGGAGGATCAAAATTTTGGAGTATGGAAAGGACTTTTTCTGCAAGAGCAATATCACAATTGCAAGCCAGGGCAATTTCTTCGATGTCGCTGCAAAGATATCCGTCCCTGTCAAGATTGCCGATAATCATATGGCCTATTTTTTCTTCCTGCTCGGAAAAGCCGTAAAGCCTCAATTGCCATTGAAGATGGTCTTCAAGTGTCTTTTTTTCCGATGTAAAAGCCTCATAATTCGGAGCATCTTTATTTTCCGATTCAATATACAGCTTACCTGTGGAATTGTATTCATTAATATAATTTTCCCAGTCGGTATCCGACCGCACTTTTTCTTCAATGGTAATCTCTTTTACACGTATTTCTTTTTCAGGCGCGAGGGGTTCGGTTTCCAGATCCGACATTTTCCGGTCGGAAACTTCGTCCAGTCCCGCTTCTTCCAAAGCAGGGTTCTGCTCGATTTCCTGTTGAATCATCTCGGCAAGCTCAAGGCGGGATAATTGAAGAAGCTTGATCGCCTGCTGAAGTTGCGGCGTCATGACAAGCTGCTGGCTTAATATCAGATTTTGTTGTAATCCAATTTCCATATCAGAGCTTAAAATTTTCTCCCAGGTAGATTTTTTTTGCTATTTCACTAGAAATGATTTTATCAGGGTTCCCTGACTCAATAACCTTCCCTTGACCCATGATATATGCATTGTCACAGACCCCTAAGGTTTCTCTGACATTATGGTCTGATATTAAAACGCCAATTCCTTTTTTAGTCAACTGATAAATAATTTGCTGAATATCAATTACCGCCAACGGGTCTATGCCAGCAAATGGCTCATCTAAAAGAATGAACATGGGATCAGTCGCAAGAACCCTTGATATTTCAAGCCGTCTGCGTTCTCCCCCGGACAGGGAATTGGCTTTTTGATGGGCAAGCTTGCCGATTCCAAGTTCGTTCATGAGATCCATGGCTTTTTGTTCAATATTAAATCCGTTTTTCGGTAGAACCTCAAGAATGGCAGTGATATTCTCCTTTACGGTCAGTTTCCTGAAAATGCTTGATTCCTGGGGAAGGTATCCGATCCCTTTCCGGGCACGGATATACATCGGATTTAAAGTGATATCCTCTTTGTCTATGCTTACAGATCCGCTGTCGGGCTTGATCAGACCAACTGTCATATAAAAAGTTGTGGTTTTTCCGGCTCCGTTTGGTCCCAGAAGGCCTGTAACCTGTCCCTGCTTTACCGAAAGGCTTACCTTGTCGACAACTTTCTTGCCATTATAGATTTTTATAAGATTTTTTAATACAAGTTTTGCCATTATTGTTTTTTATCAGGGTTGTCTTCAGGGTTAAGGAGTGCTTCGACTCGTTTTTTACCGTCGCTTTCAACAATAACCTTATCCTGCTTTCGATAATAGGTGATTTTTTTCCCGGTTACAAAACTTGCGCCTTGTATCAGTTTTGGAGCAGTTCCTTTCAAGACCAGAACATCATCTGCCGTTGTATAAATTGCTTCATCCGCAAAAGCCTTGCGCTCCCCGGAAGTATATCGGACATTTCCGGTGGAAATAATTTTTGTGATATTGCTTTGGGCTTCATTTTTTTTGGTCTTTTTTTTGTCGGTAACAAAATACACCTTCATGGAATCTGCAAGAAGGATAGAGTCATCTTGCACAGCTTCAACGTTGCCGATGAATTCCACCATGGAAGATCCTTTTTCTGCCGTCATTTTATCCGAAGTAATTCGAATGGGAGAATCATCCATATCTTTTTTTTCTTCAGAATAAGCCGGGGTTATGGTTAACAGAAGCAAAACAAAGATGGAAACCGCCGGATAAAGAAAATTGAATTGAAATTTATAGAAATTGAATATTAAACTTTTCATTGAAAGAACCCTGAACACGCCCTTCAAAAACAATTCGATTGTCATTCAAATAGATTATCATTGAATCCGCTTCAATGAAAGAGCCATTCTTTTCAAGCCGGACACGAGCATCAGAGCGTATTATATGTTCTTTTTTGTTATAATGCAACTGATCAGTTCGGAGCTGAGCCGTTACATAAGTAACCACCACATTGTCAGAAAAAGTCATGTCATGGGTTTTTGTATTCAAAGTTCCTGATTTTGAAGTCAGCTCAATCTTTTTTTTTTCTTTTGCATAGAAAAAAACCGAGATTTCTTCTAGAACCGCCTTGTCTTCATCCTTCAGAAGGCTGGCGGACTTAGCTGTTAATTCCCATTCCGTAACCCCGTTTTTTTTTGATACCTGCTTTAAAAGATTTAATTTTAAAGCAGCGGTTGCATCTATCTTGATATCATTAATTTTTATTTTTCCGGATAACAATCTGTCAACCGTCAAAAATCCCAAGACGGCAATAATGATGCATATCACCAAGCCTGTCAGGAGGTAGGTGATTTTTTTTTTTACTTTCGGCTTCATGATAAATATTGCTTCATGATATTTTCCCAAAGCCCTTTTGCCTTTAGAAGGCTCTCGCAGATTTCCCTGACAGCGCCACGCCCGCCTTCACGGGTTGTTATAATGTGAGAATGTTGTTTTACCTCTTTGGGCGCATCTGAAACACAAAATGAGACCCCCACTTTTTTCATGACGGGGATGTCAATAAGGTCATCTCCTGCAAAAGCTATTTCATGGGCCGGGATTCCGGTTTCCATAATAATTATTTCAAGTGCGGCGGATTTATCCGTAGCACCCTCATGCAACAAGGTGATGCCGAGGTTTTGACATCGATGTTCCAGGGCTTTTGATTTTCGGCCGGTAATAATGCCGACCCGGATTCCGGCATTCATCAATAGCCTTAGCCCTAAACCGTCTTTTGAATTAAAGGTTTTAATCTGCTCTCCGGAGTCGGAATAGGTGATGCTGCCATCCGTTAAAACCCCATCCACGTCCAGCAATAATAATCGAATATGGGTAAGTTCCGGTTTCATGTGCTTATCTGACCGCTTTTTTTATGGAGAGAAGGGTGGATAAAAGATCTTCCATATGATTGAGCGGGAAGGAATTAGGGCCGTCACAGAGCGCTTTTTCCGGTTCAGGATGGGTTTCCATAAATAATCCGTCTGCACCGGCGGCTATGGCTGCCTTGGCAAGGACAGGGATATATTGCCGCTCTCCTGATGAAGCGTCCGGTCCGCCTCCCGGGAGTTGGACACTGTGAGTGGCATCGAAAATGACAGGTACCCCCATTTGTTTGATGATGGGAATAGATCTGAAATCCACTACAAGGTTGTTATAGCCAAAAGATGATCCTCTCTCGGTGATGGAGATATGCGGATTGCCGGTTTGTTTTGTTTTGTTGAGGATATTGCGGCAGTCATGGGGGGATAAAAACTGCCCTTTTTTGATATTGACGGGCAGGCCCGTCCGGCAGGCAGCCAGGATCAAATCCGTTTGTCGGCATAAAAAAGCCGGAATCTGAATAATATCAATGACTTTGGCCACTTTTTCCGCCTGGTCGGGCAAATGGATATCGGAAATTACGGGGAGGTTCAGAGATTTTTTAATGTCGTCCAGAATGTTTAATCCTTTTTCAAAGCCGGGTCCTCTGTAGGATTGAATGGATGTCCGGTTTGCCTTATCAAAGGAAGCTTTGAAGATAAAAGGGATATTAAGGCGTTGGGTAATGTTTTTCAGGGTATGGGCGATCAGACAGGTGGTATCATAGTCTTCAATGACGCAAGGTCCTGCAATCAGAAAAAAAACAGGATCAGGTTTATCTGTCAGATTAAAAAAATAATTCTTCATGAATAAGTCCAAAATTAAGGGTTGTGAGGCCAAAGTATATTTTAGGGCCCCAAAAGTCAAGAATGGAAAATTGCTTGATATGTTGAGGCAGAGCTGCTATTTTACTGTAATTTTATTAAAAATTTACTAACCTACTGAAAAAAATGGGCTTTGTTAATGAAAAGAACTCTTGCTTCGGTTCTGATTCTCTTGTCAGCAGGTTTTATTCTTTACGGGCTTCTGTATTTTTTTGAAGGAAAAGCCCCGATCATTGATATTGTTCTGCCATCCGAATATTTAAAAAAAGATAATGAAATGTCGATCACCGTATCTGATCTGAAAACAGGTCTTCAGCAGGTCACGGCAACGCTTTTGCAGCAAGGAAAAGAAACAACCCTGGTGGAGAAAAAATATAAACCGCCAGGCTTTTTCGGAATATATTCCAATGCAAAAACCATGAAAGATTCTTTTGTGATTCCCATTAATGCCACAAAATATGGGATTACAGACGGAGAGATCATCATAAAAATTATGGTGTCTGATAACTCCTTGCAGGGATGGGGCAAAGGCAATATTGCCCTAATTGAGAAAAAGCTTATTTTTGATTCAAAACCACCGCAGGTTACTGTTCTTTCCGACCAGCACAATATCGAAAGAGGCGGTTCATGTCTTATCCTTTATAAAGTACATGAAGAAAATACCAAAAGCGGGGTTCTAGTCGGTGATAATTTTTTCCCGGGACATCTCGGCCTTTTTGAGAATAAAAACATCCAGGCCTGCTTTTTTGCTTTAAATTATCTTCAGGGGCCGGACACAAAAATATTTCTTATGGCCGAAGATAAGGCCGGTAATATTACAAAAAAGAATTTTAATCATTATATCAGAGATAAAAAATACCCCACGGATACCCTTGAAATTTCAGATTCTTTTCTTGCACAAAAAATGCCGGAATTTGATTTGGGAGAGAAGGAAGGGTCATTCCAAGGGCAGGAAAACCCTTTGTTGAAAAAATTTATATATGTTAACGAGGACCTAAGAAAAGAGAATGAAGATCATATCTTAAAGGTTTCATCCGCATCAGAAAATCAAAAATACTGGTTGGGTTCTTTTTCAAGCCTTGCAAGAGCTGAAAAAAAGGCAGGGTTTGCAGATCACAGGATTTATCGGTATAAAGGCAGCGAAGTGGACAGGGCGGTTCATTTGGGAATCGATCTTGCCTCAATTGCCAATTCTCCGGTTTATCCGTCCAACCAAGGCAAGGTCATCTTGGCTGAATTCGCAGGAATTTTCGGTAATACCGTAATGATTGATCATGGATTCGGGCTTAGCAGTCTTTATTCCCATTTGAGCCAAATAACGGCTAAGGTGGGTGATAAGGTAGAAAAAGAAACACAAATTGGTGTTACCGGTCTAACCGGTATGGCCGCAGGGGATCATCTTCATTTTTCAATGATGGTTTACACTGTTTTTGTAAATCCGGCAGAATGGTGGGATGATGCCTGGATAACCAATAATATTACATCAAAAATCGAAGCGGTAAAAAAAAGACCTGATTTATAACGGTAAGGGTTTATCATGAATGAATACAAAGTAAATAAGACAATTGAACAGATTAACAAAAAAATTGCTGCCGGAGAAGCAGTCGTGGTTACGGCAGAAGAGATCATTGATATTGCAAGGCGGGAAGGGGTTGTCGAGGCAGCTAAAAAGGTTGATGTAGTGACCACCGGTACGTTTGCACCTATGTGCTCTTCCGGGGCATTTATCAATATCGGTCAATCCAAACCCCTTATCCGGACCACCAAAACCTGGTTTAATAATGTATTTGCATACTCTGGGGTAGCGGCTGTGGACTGCTATCTTGGCGTCACCCAGACCTGTGAGGATGACCCTTTGAACAAACGGCATCCGGGTGAATTCAATTATGGCGGAGGGCATGTCATCCAGGATCTTGTTGCAGGAAAACAGGTTCATATCAGGGCCGAAAGCTATGGCACGGATTGCTATCCCAACCGGAAAATCGAAAAGCTTGTTACCTTAAAAGAGCTTCCCAATGCCATGCTGTGCAACCCTAGAAATGCCTACCAGAATTATAATTGTGCCATCAACCGGTCTGAAAAGATCAAATATACCTATATGGGGACCTTAAAGCCGGATATGGGAAATGCCAATTATTCAACTTCAGGCGAACTCAGCCCCCTCATGAACGACCCGTATTTAAAAACCATTGGGGTTGGGACCCGTATTTTCCTGGGCGGGGCCCAAGGATATGTCACCTGGACCGGGACCCAGCATAAATCAGAGGTTGAAAGGGGGCTGAATGGAGTTCCATTGAAGCCTGCCGGAACCCTGTCGGTTATCGGAAACTTAAAGGAAATGTCGCCGGAATGGCTTGTGGGGCAAAGCATTAGAGGGTATGGTTGCTCCTTGTCTGTTGGGTTTGGCATACCCATTCCGATCCTGAATGAAGAGATATTGAAATATACATCAGTTTCAGATGAAGAACTATTTACACAGGTTGTGGATTACGGTTTTGACTATCCGGAAGGTGTTGCGCGGTCCTATGGTCAGGTCAGTTACGCAGAATTAAAAAGTGGATCAATCACGATAAAAGGCCGGAAAATACCGACAGTACCCTTGTCCAGCATGGTAAAAGCACGTAAAATAGCAGATATTTTAAAAAAATCCATACTAAAGGCAAAGTTCTTTTTAACTCAACCTCAGCACATGTTCTATTAGATAAAGCACAAAGGAAAAAAAATGACGGAAAAAAAGAAGAGTTCCTTGCGTGAAAATATAGAGGCAATTGTCATTGCAGTGATTATTGCCATGTTTATTCGCACCTTTCTTATCCAGGCATTCAAGATTCCATCCGGCTCCATTCTGGAGACACTTCAGATCGGCGACCAGATTCTGGTCAATAAATTTATCTATGGGGTTAAGATTCCCTTTACCGACGGTAAAGCCCTCATCTCAGTCAAAACACCTGCAAAAGGAGATATTGTTGTTTTTAAATACCCGGAAGATCCTTCCAAAGATTTTATCAAACGGGTGATTGCAACATCAGGAGACACGGTTGAAATTGATCATAAAAAACTTTATGTCAATGGCAATATGGTTGAAGGGGAAGGTTATGCGCAATATAAGGAAAACATCATATACCCGCCGGATTATCCGGACCGCACAAGGGCAAGAAGAGACAATGTTCCCAAGTTTACTGTCCCTGAAAACAAATTGTTTGTCATGGGAGACAACAGGGATAACAGCCATGACAGCAGGTTCTGGGGGTTTGTCGACTTAAAGGATGTCCGGGGCAAGGCATTGATCATATATTGGTCCTGGGATAGCGATAAATTCAGGATCAGATGGAATAGAATCGGTGATTTATTAAAATAAGGTAAGTGCCATGCGGTTTGAAAAAAAAGATATTCTTGACATTGAATCCCTTGAACCCTGGGAGATATCCATGATCCTGGATACAGCCCAGGGAATGAAGGAAATTTCAGAGCGGCCTGTGAAAAAAGTACCCACTCTCAGGGGAAAAACCATTATTCTTTTTTTCCAGGAACCCTCCACAAGAACCAAGCTTTCTTTTGATGCAGCAGCCAAACGGCTTTCTGCAGACACCCATTCCATATCTGCAAGTACATCGAGCATTGTTAAGGGTGAGACCCTTATTGATACAGCAAAAAACCTTGAGGCCATGAAACCGGATGTCATTGTGCTGCGGCACCCTTCATCCGGGGCACCCCATTTGATTGCCAAACGGGTGAGGGCTTCTGTGATCAATGCAGGAGACGGTATCCATGCACATCCTTCCCAGGCTTTGCTGGACATGATGAGTGTAAGGGAAAAAAAAGGAAAAATACAAGGCTTGAAAATTGCCATCATCGGGGATATTTCCCATTCAAGAGTAGCACGCTCCGATATTACAGGCTTTTCAAAAATGGGCGCCAGGGTTTTCATCTGCGCTCCTCAAACCATGATCCCCAAAGGTATCGAAAAACTCGGTTGCACCATATCACCCAATATGGATGCCTGCATTGAAGGAGCAGATGTTGTTATGATGCTCCGGATTCAAAAGGAAAGGCAGGGGAGCATCCTTTTTCCCACGGAAAGGGAATATTCAACTTTATTCGGGTTAAACAAAAATCGCCTGAAGCTTGCAAAAAAAGATGTCCTTGTCATGCACCCCGGACCCATGAACAGGGGAGTTGAAATATCCAGTGAAATTGCGGATTCGGATTGTTCCATTATTCTTGATCAGGTCACAAACGGGGTTGCCTTGCGCATGGCTTTATTTTACTTGGTTGCAGGAGGTAACAGAAATGTTGATTCGCATTAAAGGGGCAAGAATCCTTGATCCTAAAAATATTGATAAAAAAAAAGATATCATTATTAAAGACCATCTCATTTACGCAGTCGTGAACCCGGAACACAAAGACAAAGAACCGGACATCCGCATCATAGACGCCACAGGTAAAATTATTGTCCCGGGATTGATTGACGTCCATGTCCATCTGAGAGAACCGGGCCAGGAATATAAGGAAACCATTGAAACAGGGCTTATGGCAGCGGCAAAGGGGGGATTTACAGCTGTTTGTTCCATGCCCAATACAAATCCGGTAAATGATAACAGCCAGGTCACAAAATTTATAATCCAACGCGGAAAAGAAGTCGGACTTTCAAGAGTTTATCCGGTGGGCGCCATTACACAGGGGCTGAAAGGCGAGGCACTGGCTGAAATATATGATATGAAGCAGGCCGGGATTGTTGCCGTCACCGATGACGGCAAACCGGTTTCAAATTCAAACCTGATGCGTAGAGCCCTTGAATATTGCAAAGGATTGAATATGCCTGTCTTTGTACATGCAGAAGACACATGCATTGCAGATGACGGTTCCATGAACGAAGGGCCTTCTTCCACCTTCTGGGGAATCAAGGGTATTCCAAATGCTTCCGAGAGCATTATGGTGGTCAGGGACATTGCCCTGTCCGAACTGACCGACGCTCCTGTCCATTTTTGCCATATCAGCACAAAAGAATCTGTGGAGGCCATCCGGCAAGCCAAGAAAAGAGGTGTAAAGGTCACATGTGAAACCGCCCCCCATTATTTTACGCTGATCGATGAAGATGTAAAAGATTATGACACCAATTTTAAGATGAATCCTCCGTTACGCTCACAAGAAGACAGGCAGGCCATAATCGAAGGTCTTTCAGACGGAACCATTGATATGATCGCATCAGACCATGCCCCCCACAGTGTCATTGAAAAAGATGTGGAATTTGACCGGGCAGCCTTTGGCATTGTCGGTCTTGAAACTTCCCTTTCATTGTCTTTAAAACTGGTTCACGATGGGGTTTTAACCTTGGATAACCTGGTTGATAAAATGGCAAAGCAACCGGCAAAACTCATAGGCATTAATAATGATATCAAAATTGGCAATATTGCCGATTTGACCATTATTGATCCGGATGACGAATATGTGATAGATCCGTCCGCATTCAGGTCAAAAAGCCGGAATACCCCTTTTTCTGGCATGAAGGTCAAGGGAAACACCTTTTTGACCATGGTAAACGGCAGAATTGTTTATCAAAGGGATGCACAATGATCAAAGCACCATCCATCCTTGTTGTTGATGATGAATTAAGCATGAGGGAATTCCTCGACGTTTTATTGTCCAAAGAAGGATATAAAGTGTTTGTTGCCAAAAACGGCAAGCAAGCCGTGAACATGATTGAGAAAAATGACTATGACCTGGTTTTGACGGATATCCGGCTGGGAGACATCACCGGTCTTGAAGTCCTGAAAGAAGCCAAAAAAAAGAATCAGAATATGGTAATCATCATGATATCGGCTTATTCGACCACTGAAATCGCTGTTGAAGCCATGAATCAAGGTGCTTATGATTTTGTTCCCAAACCTTTCGATAACGATGAATTAAAACAAACCATTCAAAAAGCACTTGAATTAAGAACCCTTGACCAGGAAAAGGACAAGACCTCCTCAGAGCTCAAAGATCATCTGCATTTTAACCGGATTATTGGAAACAGCCCTGGCATGCAGGCCATTTACAAAAGGATTGAGCAGATCAGTCCGACAAAGACCAATGTCCTGATCACAGGAGAAAGCGGAACTGGAAAAGAATTGATTGCAAGGGCCATCCATGAAAATTCCGATCGTAAGGACAATCCCTTCGTGGTGGTCAACTGTGGAGGAATACCGGATACTCTTATCGAAAGTGAATTTTTCGGTCATATCAAAGGGTCTTTTACAGGAGCGGTTGTTGATAAAAAAGGGTTGTTTGAGGCGGCCAATCTTGGAACCATCTTTCTGGATGAAATCGGCGAACTGTCTCCCATTCTTCAGGTTAAGCTTCTTCGTGCTGTTCAGGAAACCTCTTTCAAACCTGTCGGCGGTACAAAAGAAATTGAAGTGGATGTCAGGATCATTTCCGCAACCAACAAAAAACTTGAGCAGGAAGTCATAGAAGGAAAATTCAGGGAAGATCTGTTTTTCCGCCTCAACGTCATCCCCATCATAGTTCCCCCTCTTCGGGACCGAAAAGGTGATGTTGCGCTTTTAGCTCAGCATTTTGCAGAAAAATATTCCAAAAAAATGGGCAAGGACATTGTCAAGCTCTCTTCCTATGCCATTGATTTTTTAAACAAATACAGTTTCCCAGGAAACGTAAGAGAGCTTGAAAATCTAATCGAGCGAAGCGTTGCTTTATCTTCCACCAACATCATCCTGCCTGAAAGTCTGACCATTTCCATGCACAAAAAGCGCAGGTGGGTGGAAGGCATTGAAGGCAGGCGATTTGACCTGAGCGATGTCGAGCAGGGCGTGGATCTGGATGAAATTATGAACACCATTGAACAAGCATATATTAAAAAGGCCATGGAGCTAGCAGGTGGCAATAAAAGCAAGGCTGCCGAGTACCTTAATTTGACCCTTCGATCTATGCGCTATCGGCTGGATAAGGGTGTATCAATTCCGGAAGAAAACAAATAAATCCGACATTACCCACCTTTCTATCAAATTTTGTCAAAGTAGAACAAAAAATGTCCTTTTTATTTTTAATTGCAAACAGAAAAAAGAATTAGATTGGATAGTTTATAAAAATTTCTCTACAATAACGCGTATCTACATCGGTCCGTTTTAAATTTTAAAATTCTGGTATGCATATTGCTATTATGATTATCAAGACTTGAAATAAAACAGTTCTTCTATTAACATTAATTTTTGGAGGTTTAAATGAAAATGACACTTAAAAACAAAAAAGGTTTTACTTTGATCGAACTGATGATAGTTATCGCTATCATCGGTATCCTTGCAGCCATTGCCATCCCGAACTTTATTGCGTATAGAAATAAGTCTTTTTGCAAAGGGACCGAAGCTGATGCAAACAGTATCGCAGGGCGTGTCGCAGATTATTTTGCTGTCCCCACACGTACAGCCTTACCAACCATGGCGCAACTTGGCGGGCTTTTGACCAATGGAAATACTGGTGTAGTAGGTGGCACTATCGGTGCCATTAGAATTTCAGTTACAGACGCCACCAGAAGATGTCCTGCTGAATATAGAACACCCATGAATGCGGCAGCTAACCCTGCTTCGTTCTGGAATGGCGTCAGCTTTGTTAAAATTATGCAATAAAAACTGTTGCTTTGATAAGTCTATTTTATGTAAAGAGGGAAGGATAATAAGCTTTCCCTCTTTATATTTTGATCAAATCTTAAAAATGCCAGAACAATTTTTTTTCGAATATGAATTATGGTTTCTTCATATAAAACTTTCCCCTTTATAAATCCTGTTGTACTCATATTTGGTTTTATCTGTCTGATTTATGCTCAAACGCTTGATAGCCCTTGGCATATGGATGATTACCATAATATCAAAGATAATCTTAAGATACAGATGAATACGCTGGATCTTTCCTCAATTAAAGCAAGTCTCTATGCCACACCTGATTTTGAAAATACACTTTACCGCCCGGTTTCCAATTTGTCCTTTGCCCTGAACTGGTTTTGGGGGAAAGATGATGTCAAAGGATACCATGTTGTTAATATCGCTATTCATATGGTGACGGCCTTTTTGTTGTATCTTACCCTTATCCAGTTGCTACAGACGCCCAATGCTGGGAAATGGGATCAGGACAGCTTGTATTTTATCGCACTGCTTTCAAGTATTTTTTGGGCCATCCACCCGATTCAGATCCAGGCAGTGACCTATATCGTCCAGCGCATGGCGGCATTGGCCGCTCTATTTTATATTATGGGGATACTTTGTTTTCTAAAAGCCAGAATGACCTGTTCCCCAGCTCAACGAACAATTTTCACCGTGCTGTGTACTATGTCTTTCGCCTTGGGTCTTGGCTCCAAAAATAATGCTATATTACTACCGGTTTTTTTATTACTGATTGAATTTGTTTTTTTCAGGGATCTTTCAAGTAAATCTTTCCAAAAAAAAGCAGTGGTCGTTATTATCACTGCCGCTTTGTTGATAGCTGTAGCCGGAGTCCTGCTATTTTTTGAAAAGGGGCTCAGCCAAATTTTAGACCCTTATAAAGTAAAACCTTTTTCCATGGGGCAACGTCTTCTCACCCAGCCCACTGTCCTTTTGTTTTATCTTTCCCAGATTTTTTATCCGATTGCTCATCGATTCAGCATCGCTCATGATGTTACCTATGCTACGTCACTATTTCAGCCTTGGTATACTTTTTTTTCGATCAGCATAGTGATATTCTTGATCGGCCTTGCTTTGTTTAGGATATGCAAAACCCCCATATTGTCTTTTGCAATCTTGTTTTATTTTGGTAACCATGTCGTTGAATCCACATTTCTGCCCCTTGAAATGATTTTTGAACATCGGAACTACCTGCCGTCTTTTTTCTTGTTCGTACCTGTTTCAATGGGTTTAAAAAATATGCTGAACCACTATCGGGTCATCAAAAAATCCATGTATTATCTGCTGCTATGTTTTACATGCGCCATCTTAATCGGCATTGGGTTCAGCACGTATATCCGTAACTGGGATTGGCGTTCTACACAAAGCTTATGGCAAGATGCAGCAGATAAAGCCCCAAAATTAGCGAGACCATTACACAATCTAGCTTGGGGGCATTATGAACCTGCCGGACAGATTGAAAAAGCCCTTGAACTGTTTCAAAAAGCTTTAAACTTAAAAGATGATCAAGCTTATAATAAAGCCGTGCTTCATGGCAATCTGGCCCGTATTTATTATTCAAAACTTAAAGACTATGACAAGGCAGTCGGTCATGCTCGAAAATCTGTTGAGATACAACCGAATTTCCTTCCAGCACAAATGATTCTGAATTTCTCTCTTGCCAAGCTGGGTCAATATGAAGATGCTTTGTCAAACTTGTACCATCTGCTGGAAACACATCAATCCGAACCTGAAATTCATTCTCTTATAGCAGCGATTCTTGTGAAAATTTCCAAATATGACTTAGCTATCCTGCATTTTCAGCAATGTCTGAGGCTGGATACTGGTAACCTTTTTTACATAAGAGACTTTGGCATCTGTCTTACCCAAATGGGATATTTCGAACGCGGTTACTGGTTTTTGAATCAGGCCAGGGTACTGGATTCCAAAGATATCGGTGTCCTAATGGCCCTTGCCGACAACCGGCTAAAAAAAGGAACACCTGAAGAAGCTTTTGCTTATATCCAGCTTTTGATTCAAATTGTTGGTTTTGAACATATTGAAACAATCCTGGAAGACATATCGAAAGATTCCATGGGAGCACCTTTTGATTTAGTGGGTCTATCTATGATTATTGCAGGCCAGCTTAGGGATCTGTCGGATTCTCATAGAAAAACAGCCGACCACTTGATCCAGACTTTTGAAGCCAGGCAATGATTTTCTTGGGAGTATTTATTAAATGAACCCATTGGGGTGAATGAAACGCATGAGATGGCAACCAACTGATAAACCCTTTAAACCCTTAGCCTTTCCATATTATCTTTTTTTAGTTATCGTGATTGTCCTAGTGGGATTGGGTGATTCCATATATCTCGCGTTTTCTCATTATTGGGTACATACCGATATCGGGTACCAGAGTTTCTGCGCTATTTCCCATAGTCTTAACTGTGATACTGTAGCCCAGAGTCCTTATGCAATCCTGCTGGGTGTGCCGGTATCAGTTTGGGGGATATGGGGTTATGGTTTTTTTCTGAGCCTGCTTGTCTTTTCCTGGTTGAAAGAAGCAAACAAAAGTCGAATGTGGACACTTTTATTTTTAATGGCTTTAGGTTTTTCTCTTTTCAGTCTCTTTCTTGCAATAGTCTCAACCTACTGGATTAATAGTTATTGCATCATGTGCATATTAAGCTATGCTGTAAACTTGATGCTTTTGTATTTTTCATGGTTGGTTAATAATCGGTTCGGGTGTGAACCGTTTGCTAAATCAGTTTGTCTGGATGTTCGATATCTATTAACCTATCCGAAATCTCTGGGAGTTATTTTATCGTTTTTTGGAATCGGGGCCGTTTTAATGATTTTCTTTTTTCCACCCTACTGGCAGTTTGAACCATTGAAAATATCCCATGAGATTTCCAGAGGCATGACCGAGAACAGACATCCCTGGATTGGTTCAGAGAAACCGGAGTTGGTGATTGAAGAATTTTCAGATTATATGTGTCTACAGTGTAAGAAGATGCATTTTTTCCTTCGCAGTATGATTCAGGCATATCCGGAGAAGATCCGGTTGATTCATCGTCATTTTCCAATGGATCACACCTTCAACCCTATTATAAAGGAACCTTTCCATATTGGATCAGCCAAGCTTGCCCTTGTAGCAATCTATTTTACGGAGCAAGGGAAGTTCTGGGAAGTGAATGATGTCCTTTTTAGTCTATCCCGTCAGACTGAAAGTATTAATATCTTGGATTTGGCAAAACAGGCAGGACTCACCCTGGAAGACATTAAGCCCGTATCCCAGGAGTCGGCACTCTGGAAAATACTTCAACAGGATATTGAAGCCGGGATAGAATATAAGTTAACGGGAACTCCTGGATTTGTTATTGATGGAAAAGTTTATATAGGTAAAATCCCAGCCAGCGTTTTTCATAGCCATGGAATATTTGAAACAAAAAAATGAATTAAACAAATAAATGAATTTTCTAAATCAGATGATTTCCAGACTCAATACTCTTTATGTGATGCTGATTGCAGGGAGTATCTTGTGTATCTTTCTCCTGGCAAGTGTCCCTCCGGTAAGCCGGGATGCCCTGACCCATCACCTGTTTATTCCAAAATTATACCTTCAGCACGGCAGGGTGTATGAAATCCCCTATCTTTCTGTTTCATACTATCCCATGAATTTGGATCTGCTATACATGATTCCATTATATTTTAAGAACGATATTGTACCTACTTTTCTACATTTTGCTTTTTCCTTGATGACTGCTGTGATGATTTATCGATATCTTGTCCGGCGGATAAGCAAGACATATGGGTTATTGGGGGCTCTTTTTTTTCTCAGTATTCCGGTAATTGTGAGGCTTTCGTCAACGGCTTACGTAGATCTTGGATTGATTTATTTTTTATTTGCTTCTCTTCTTTATCTATTTGATTGGATTGAATCAGGGTTTAAACTTAAATACCTAATCCTCAGTGGGATGTGTTGCGGACTTGCTATAGGGACCAAATATAATGGCTTAATCGGACTATTTTTGTTGGGTCTTTTTGTGCCCTTTGTGTATGCTCGGTATCATGCTAACCAAAAACAATATGCTGTCAAAGCGATCAGTTCTTGTGTCATTTTCGTTGTTATAGCAGTTTTTGTGTTTTCTCCATGGATGATGCGTAATCTTGCCTGGACCGGAAATCCGATTTATCCATTATATAATAGTCTGTTCAAAATCGTGAATACGAATGTTGAAACGAAACCTGATATCGAACTTGAGGAAAACAACAACATATCTCATATCCATATTCTTAGAGAGATTTATGGGGAATCCTGGTTACAAATTGCCTTAATTCCTTTGCGAGTGTTTTTCCAGGGCCAGGATGATAACCCCCAATATTTTGATGGCAAAACAAACCCATTTCTATTACTGTTGCCCGTATTCGCTTTTTTTGGCATCCGATCCGGAACCCGGCAGGAAAAAATTGAAAAATTTCTGATGCTGGTTTTTTCAGTGCTTTTTTTGATCTATGCTTGTGCACAGGCATCCATCCGCATTCGTTATTTTTCTGCAATTCTGCCACCGCTGGTCATTTTATCCATGTTTGGTCTCTTCAATATTCAAACACAAATATTTAACTGGTCTCTCCATACTTCCGAACAATTTAAAAAAACGATAATTTCTGGTATTATTGTAACTATGCTCGGACTCAATGCTAATTATTTTGTAGATCGTTTTAAGATAGATCAACCCATTTCTTATCTTTTAGGATATGTCACACGTGATGAATATATCCAAAGATATAGGCCGGAGTATGCCACATACCAATTTGCCAATGAACATCTGGCTCAGGATTCCAAAATCCTTGGTGTATATATTGGGAACCGTGGATATTATTCCGATAGACATATTGAGTTCTCAACTGAAATTCTTCGAAGCCTTGCTTCAAATTCAAAAAATGACCGTTATATAGCTGAAAAGCTAAAAGGAAAAGGATTTACCCATATTCTTATAAATTTTGATCTTTTTCATACTTGGTCTCAGAAATATACAGATCATGAAAAAGAGAATCTCAATCATTTTTTTAAGGTTTATACAACTCTTGAATTCTTGAAAGATGGGCATGGCCTATTGCGTTTAATAATGGAAAATGAATAAGTATGAATTTCAACAGGCAAATACGATCCGTTTTATTTGTTACAACCAGCTTTCCACGCTTCCCGGAAGATTTTGCAGGTAGTTTTGTCTTTCGATTTGCCAAATATCTTGCCAAAGATGGTATCAGCATTCTGGTTTTGGCACCCTCTGACCCGAACTGTCCTGATATCGATAATTTCGAAAATGTTTTGATAGTTCGATACCCATATTTTTTCCCTCGTAAACTTCAGTGCTTGGCTTATGGAAAAGGAATATTGGGAAATATTCGTCAGTCAGTGATGGCAAAAATACAAGTTCCTTTTTTCTTTTTTGCGGTAGTTCTTGCAATCTTTAAACATCAGAATACAAGTGATATAATACATTGTCACTGGCTGCCCACAGCAATTGCAGCTATAATAGCAAGACCTTTCAGCAAGTTGAAACCACCTATTGTTTTCACCAACTGGGGCTCCGATACCCGTTCGCTTCCGAAGTGGCTGAGCCGTTGGACGTTAAAGAGGGTAGACGGATGTATTTCAACGGCCATTGAAACAGATAATCATTTGTTGATGCTTGGACGTAAGGATTTTCGTAAAATTATGGCGCCTGTAGATGAAGAACGGTTTAATAAGGAACATGCTCTTCCGGATATGCGCGTGGAAATGAATATCAGAAATGATATCCGAGTCATTGCCTTTGTCGGCAGGCTTGATCGCATGAAAGACCCGTTGACTTTTATCAGAGCATGTGCCATCCTCACTCAGCAAAAAAAGCCATTTATGGCTGTTGTTGCAGGCGATGGGGAGCTGATGGATAAATGCCAGCAGATGGTAGAAAAGCATGGATTGGCAGATAGAATTCTCTTGCCGGGGATGCGTCCCGATACGGAAAGACTCCTCCGTATCGCATCGGTTTCCGTTCATATCAGCCCTGTTGAAAACACATGGTCAAATGCTATTGCTGAAGCGATGTTTATGAAAGTGCCTGTTATCCTGAGCGATGCAGGATATACTAGAAAGCTGTTTTCAAACGGGGTTGATTGTCTAATTGTGCCTGCGCAAGATCCCCAGGCATTAGCTCAAGCCATAAGCTGTTTATTTGAAAATGAGGCTTTGGGGAAAAAATTGGTTGATGGAGCCGGATTGCTTCTTCGAAAATATAATAAAGATAGTCGTTCAATTGTTCGGGATACACGAAAATATTATGATGAATTATATGCCCGAAATCTATTAAAGGGATAGTATTATGATTGAAAATAAAAAAATTTTTATTACAGGTGGTGCTGGTTTTATAGGTTCCACACTCATTGGGCGATTAGTGGATAAAAATCAAATTGTTGTTTATGATAATCTCTCCAGAAATTCTTTGAAAGAAAAGTTATATAAAGATCATCCTAATTTAAGCCTGGTTCATGGGGATATTCTTGATTATAATCTTCTTAATGAATCACTTCAGGATTCTGATATTGTCGTTCACTGCGCTGCAATTGCCGGAATTGATACGGTTATTAAAAGCCCCATAACCACTATGCGTGTTAATATGATAGGGTCAGCCAATGTTCTGGAGGCGGCTTCTCATCTTAAGAATTGTCAAAGGGTGGTTTGCTTCTCAACCAGTGAGGTATTCGGGCAACAGGCTTTTCGTTCTTCTGAAACAGATAATACGGTGATGGGCAAAGTAGGAGAGGCAAGATGGACATATGCTGTCAGTAAACTGTCGGAAGAACACCTTGCGATTGCTTATTACCAGGAAAAATGGTTGCCCGTGACCGTTGTCCGTCCATTTAATATTTACGGCCCCGGCCAGGTGGGTGAAGGTGCGCTAAAGACTTTTATTGTTCGAGCCATACGTAATGAACCCATAGAAATTCATGGAGACGGCACACAAATTAGAGCATGGTGTTATGTGGACGATATGGTAGAAGGTGTCCTTCTGGCCATGGAACACCCGAAAGCCATCGGAGAATCATTCAATATCGGTAATCAAAAGGCTGTAACCACCATATATGGATTGGCAAATACTGTTGCCCGCGTTTTAAACTCCCAATCTACGATCACTTTTTCTAAAAAAGAGTATGCCGATGTTGAACTCCGCATCCCTTCTGTGGGAAAAGCTCTTAAATTGCTTGGATTTGAGGCTAAAATAGACATGGATGAAGGCATTCGCCGAACTGCTGAATTTTATCGGACCTGTCAGCAATGATCCGTTTGACCGTTCCATCAATTGAAGAAGATGATCTTGAAGCGGTCCGGAATGTTCTTGAGTCGGGCTTTCTTACTCAGGGAATTAAAGTTGGAGAATTTGAACAAATTGTAGCAGAATATACCGGGGCAAAGCATGCAATCGCCGCGAGCAATTGCACGGCAGCTCTTCATTTATCTTTGATATCATTGAATATTGGTACTGGTGATCTTGTAATAGTTCCTTCATATTCATGGATTGCCACAGCAAATGTGATAGAACTATGCGGGGCCATTCCAATTTTCATTGATATTGACCCTCGAACGTTTAATATAAACACATCGCATCTTGAATCTATGATAAAGAATCATATGGCTCACCCTGGGAAAAAAGGCAAACTCAAAGCAATTTTACCGGTTCATATTTTTGGTGAAACGGCGGATATGCTAGTTATTTTAGAATTGGCAGAACAATATCACATTCCTGTCATCGAAGATGCTGCATGTGCTCTTGGAGCCACTCTTAATGGGAAAAAAGCGGGAACATGGGGAAATATTGGCTGTTTTAGTTTTCATCCACGAAAAGCCATTACGACAGGAGAAGGAGGTGTTATCATCACAGATGATGACAGAATCGCTCGTGAATTAAGAGTGCTACGAAATCATGGCCAGGATACTCCAGAGTTTATAATGCCTGGTTATAATTACCGAATTACAGAATTTCAAGCAGCTCTCGGTATTAGCCAAATGAGCAAGCTGGAACGAATTATAGCGGCCCGTAGAAACTCAGCAGCTGTTTATAATCGACTTTTTATGGGTACACCAATTCAAATCCAAGCTGTATTACCGGGCAGTCGTCATATTTATCAGTCATATATCATTCTGCTGCCGGAAAATACAAATCGTTTAACGCTGATTCATTTCCTCAGAGAACGGGGCATCGAAACAACCATTGGCACCGTCCACATGCCCATGACAAAATACTACCGCACTCGTTACGGTTTTGAGGTCGGGGATTTCCCAATTACTGATCAGGTAGCTTCTTATTCCCTCACCCTACCACTTTATGAAAAACTTTCGGAAAAAGAACAGCAATATATAGTTGACTCAGTATTGGAGGGATTAAAGCAATGAGAGAAACCATTTTGAATTCTCCCCGATCTCATGGCACCGGAGAATTCCAACTTTCAGATTTCTATTATCTGGGACAGGGGGTTGTATTTGAATCTCATGTTCTTGTTTTTCATCCTGAAAATATTGAAATATATGATAATGTATATGTCGGCCATTACACGATTCTCAAAGGGTATTACAAAAATAAAATGGTTATTGGTGCTGGTTCATGGATTGGTCAACAATGTTTTTTCCACAGCGCCGGTGGCTTGAAAATAGGAACAAACACAGGTATTGGGCCTGGAGTTAAAATCATCACCTCATTTCATTCCGATGCTGAAATAAAAAAACCTATTCTTCAAAATGCAGTTAGGTTTGCGCCAGTAATTATTGGAAATAATTGTGATATTGGAACTGGATCAATAATTCTTCCTGGTGTAACAATCGGGCAAGGAGCCGTGATCGGCGCTGGTACAGTTGTCAGCAAAAACATTCCTGCTTATGCTGTGGCAGCAGGGGTGCCTGCTCGCGTTATGCGGATGCGTGGTGAATCTATAAATGATATGGATTAAAAAATGGCGTGGTTTATTATCTAAATTAGTACTGGTATGCATTATTGTTGTTATGGCTTACTGGTCATGGAAAAATCGAGTCACCATTCGGAACGTATTTGTCGATCTAAGCGCTTTAACTTTGATTGAATTGTTCATATTAATGACATTAAGTGTTGTTTGCCAAACCCTAAGCTTCACTCTTTTGATACGCGGGATGGGATATCCGTTCAGTTATATTGATAGCTACCATAGCTTGAATCTTTCTCAATTAGCAGCCATGGTGCCTGGGAAAATATGGGGGTTTGCAGGCCTTGTCGGTTTGCTGTGTGCTCGAGGTGTTTCTAAATCTGACAGTCTTCTGATCATTGCTCTGCAAACTTTTCTAATGCTGTCGGCTGCGGTGTTTGTTGGAGCATCCGGCTTGATTTCAATAATAGGCTGGAAATATACAATTTTGAGTCTGCTCCCGGTCTTGTTAGTTTTATTCGGGTATCCATGGCTTCAAAAATTAAGATTAAAATATTTTTCAGGTAGTTCCTCATTCCCTATGATTTGGGTAATGATGTTGACCCTTTTGATTGGGATTATTAGTTGGATATCTATATCAGTTGGATTTTTTATTATGACCAGTACCGTTTTAGGAAATTGGTCGCCAAATCCATTGCTTATAATTGCTTCATTTCCAGCAGGCTATGTAGCAGGTTTTATAAGTATGATCACGCCTTCTGGTTTGGGCGTCAGAGAGGGGGTTATCACGATGATTTTAGCACCTATAATGGGCAGTGAACAAGGGATGGCGTTGGCTATTGTATTCCGAGTTGTTCATATGGTAATATTATGGCTAAATATGCTGATCACCCTTTTTATGTTATCCTTTGGAAAAAAAAGTAGCTCAAAATAATGTAATGGGTAGTAGTTGTTAACATTCTTAATCAATTCTTTCAGAAGGGGTTCGGAAATGAAAAAAAATTTTGCCTTGATAGGTGCTGCCGGGTATGTGGCGCCAAAGCATATGAAAGCCATTAAAGAGACTGGGAACAACTTGGTTGCTGCTCTGGATAAAAGCGATTCTGTTGGGATATTGGATAGTTTCTCATATGATGTGTCATTTTTTACTGAATTTGAGCGATTTGACAGGCATGTCGAAAAATTGAGAAGAACTGATGTAAAAAGAAAAATCGACTATGTCAGTATCTGCTCGCCCAATTATCTTCATGATGCCCATATTCGGTTTGCTCTCAGAATCGGAGCCGATGCCATATGTGAAAAACCCCTGGTGCTGAACCCATGGAATCTTGATGCCATAAAACTGATGGAAGAAGAAACAGGGCAAAAAGTCTACACCGTACTTCAGTTGAGAGCTCATCCCTCCATTATTGAGTTGAAAAATAAAATCACAGCAGGCAACAAAGGGAAAAAATATAGTATTGACTTAACCTATATCACATCTCGTGGGATGTGGTATTTTAATTCATGGAAGGGGAATGCTTCCAAATCCGGCGGTATTGCAACCAATATCGGCATCCATTTTTTTGACATGCTGATCTGGTTGTTTGGAAATGTCCGGTATCAGGAGCTTCATCTGGCAGATGAAAGGAAAACGGCAGGGTATATAGAGCTTGATAATGCCTGTGTGCGATGGTTTCTATCTGTAGATCCAAAGGATTTGCCTGCGCAGGCAAAATCAAAGAATGTTCCCACATTCAGATCTATTACAATTGATGAAAAAGAAATCGAATTTTCAGGAGGATTCACCGATCTTCATACACTGGTATATAAAGACATCCTTGAAGGCAGGGGATATGGCATTGAAGATGCAAGGTCATCTTTAAACCTGGTGTCTTCAATTCGGAATACAACCCCGATTTTGAAAAATAAAAGTATTGTACATCCGTTTGTTGATCAAAAATAAAGCAATAAATGATCGGAATAGATAAATGAATTATTTTATACATGGGTCTTCATATGTGGATGAAGGTGCAACGGTTGGCCAGGGTACAAAAATCTGGCATTTTTCTCATGTTCTTTCAGGTGCTGTTATCGGCAGAAATTGTAATTTGGGTCAGAATGTTTGTATTTCCGGAGATGTGAGAATCGGGGATAATGTCAAGATTCAGAATAATGTTTCGGTTTATGACGGCGTTGTGATTGAAGATGATGTGTTTATGGGACCGTCCTGTGTATTGACAAATGTTTTTAACCCGCGATCGGAAATATCCAGAAAGAATATATACGAAAAAACTTTAATTAAAAAGGGGGCCACTATAGGTGCAAATGCCACCATTGTTTGTGGTGTCGTTATCGGCCGGTATGCGTTTGTCGCTGCAGGAGCGGTTGTGACAAGAGATGTCCCTGACTATACAATGGTGACCGGTGTACCTGCAAAACGATTGGGATGGATTTCAAGGCATGGTCATCGAATGGAAAAAATGACAGCGGATGGATACTATATTTGCACTGAAAGCGGATTAAAATATCGGGAAACAGAAAAAAATGTACTGATCTGTCTGGATGTGAAAGAGGACCAACCATTACCTGAGGAGATGAGAACAGGTAAAAAGGATTATAAATACTACAAGGATTCGAAAAGTAATCCCTTATGATAAAACCCATAGAATTTATTGATTTAAAAGCCCAGGCTTCAGAATTGGGCGATGATATCAAACAATCGATAGACAGAGTTCTTTCTCACGGCAGATTTATCATGGGACCTGAAGTGTATGAACTTGAACAAAAGCTTTCAGACTTTACCAAAGCAAAATATGTGATTTCCTGCGCCAGTGGTACAGATGCGTTGCTCATGGCTCTAATGGCCCTGGGTATCGGGCCGGGTCATGCAGTGTTTACATCACCATTCACCTTTGTTGCTACGGCTGAGGTTATTTGTCTTCTTGGGGCTGTTCCGGTTTTTGTTGATATTGATAAAGACACATTTAACCTTGATCCGGTCAAGCTTGAGCAGGCGATTGATGATTTCTATAAGAACCCTCGATACAAAAGACTTGTGCCGAAAATTGTCATCCCTGTGGACATTTTTGGTTTACCTGCCGAATATGAAGCAATAAATAAAATCGCACAGAAACATCAGTTGGCAGTCATTGAAGATGCAGCTCAGAGTCTTGGCAGCAGTATAGGAAACAGGATGGCGGGAAATTTTACAGATATAGCAGCAACAAGTTTTTTCCCGGCCAAACCTTTAGGCTGCTACGGAGATGGAGGAGCAATCTTCACCAATGACGGAAATCTGAATGAAAAACTGGTATCTATACGCGTTCATGGAATGGGAAAGCATAAGTATGATAATATCAGGATCGGGATTAATGGAAGATTGGATACTCTTCAGGCCGCCATATTGATTCAAAAATTGAAAATTTTTAATTCTGAAATACAAAAAAGAGATAAGGTAGCCCTTAAATACAGAGAAAGACTTAACGGTCTTGTTCAGTTTCAAAGAATACCGGAACACCATACGAGTTCATGGGCTCAGTTCTCATTTCTTTCCAAAGATCGAAGCGCCATTATTTCAAAACTCGAGGCTCTAAAAATCCCCACAGCCATATACTACCCCAAACCGCTTCATTTGCAGGAAGCATTCTCCATGTTGGGCTACAGGAAAGGGGATTTCCCTGTTGCAGAAAGGATCAGCGATACGATTATGAGCATTCCAATGCATCCTTATCTTTCTGATGACCAGATTGATTATATAACTGAGAATATTAAAAACAGCTTAAGCTATTGAATTTAAGGCCAATGGGTAAAAAAACAATCAGATGGATAGGTTATGTATAGAGATAAAAGCGTCTGTGTGGTAATCCCCTGCTATAATGAAGAGACTCAAATCGAAATGGTCATTTCCACCATGCCTGAATATGTGGATCATATGGTTGTTGTGGATGATCTCAGCAAGGACCGAACGGTTGAGGTTATTAAAGATTTACAGAAAAAATATAAACGAATCGTCCTGATTCAGCATCAAACCAATCAAGGAGTGGGAGGGTCCATAGCAAATGGCTATAAATGGGCCAGAGATAATAAAATGGACGTTGCCGTAGTAATGGCCGGTGACGGGCAGATGAACCCCGATGATCTTCCTGCTCTCTTAGACCCGGTAGTCACCGGGGCATCAGACTATTCAAAAGGAAACCGGTTGTTCACTGGGGAAGCGTTCAAAAAAATACCCAGAATCAGGTATATAGGCAACGGCTTTCTCTCTCTCTTCACAAAAATTGCCTCGGGGTATTGGAATATTGCAGATTCTCAGTCCGGATATACGGTGATTAATAAAAAAGCATTGGAAATCATTGACTGGGATCGGATGTATAAACGATACGGTCAGCCCAACGATATCCTCGTAAGATTGAATGTAGAAAATTTCAAAGTAAAGGATGTACCGGTTGAGCCTGTTTACAATATAGGTGAAAAATCAGGGATCAGAATTCACAAAGTTATTTTTACCATTGGATGGCTTCTGACAAAATTATTTTTCTGGCGGATGAAAGAAAAATATATTATCAGGGATTTTCATCCGCTTGTTTTTTTCTATTTTCTGGGCTTAGGTTTTGGATTAACTACAATTGTCCTGTTTTCAAGGATTTTCATCCTATGGTGCCTTACAGGCCATATTCCACCAGTCAATGCTCTTGCTGCCATGTTCTCCTTCATGAGTGCGAGCCAGTTTTCCCTGTTTGCCATGTGGTTTGACATGGAGGCCAATAAGCATCTTAAGGTTTGATATTGATGCAACCTATTGGATTTGATGGTAAATAAGTCAATGACCTCCGGCCAAGCCGGAGGCTTGTATTGTGAACCGCTCAAAGCGGTCATAAAACCATGAACCACC
>CAZWMY010000002.1:0-119969 GCA_964635025.1 uncultured Desulfobacula sp.
TTATGGTAATGAGCCCTTTGAGTTTGCCTTCCTTATCTACAACCAGAAGTTTTTCTATTCTGTGTTTGTGCAGCATGATCTTGGATTCTTCAAGGGTGCATTTTTCAGGGACCGTAACCAGATTTTCACTGGTCATCACTTCTCTGGCGGTTTTTTCCAATTGGGTTTCAAATCTTAAATCCCTGTTGGTAACAATACCGACAAGCTTATCTCCCTCAGTCACCGGAATTCCCGAGATTCTGTATTTTGCCATGATTTTAAGGATATCTGCGATGGTAACATCCGGGTGAACGGTTACCGGGTCAACGATCATTCCGCTTTCAGATTTTTTTACACGATCCACCTCAATGACCTGGTCTTCTATGCTGAGGTTTCGATGAATAAATCCAAGACCGCCGGCCCTTGCCATGCTGATGGCGGTCAATGCCTCAGTAACCGTATCCATTGCTGCACTGACAACAGGGATGTTCAGTTCCAGTTCTTTGGTTAAACGGGTATGGGTCTGCACTTCATCGGGCAGAATGGATGAATACTCAGGGATCAGGAGAACGTCATCAAACGACAACCCTTCCTCGAACACTAAATTGGACATAAATTAACCTCCAGAAAGGAAAATGTTTACAGATACCTTTTGGTTGCCAATCCAATGTGCGTAAACAATCAGCCGGGCTTGAAACCAAATCAGTATATAAACACTGACTCTTAACAAAAACGACCTTTTTTGGCAAGGTCTATTCATGATATGATCATTGACAGAAAGCTTTTTTCTCTATAATTTGTCTCGTAATGAATTTGGATGGCCTGTGACCGGCCTTGATCAGGATAATAAGAGAACAATTCATGCTTTTGGAAATTAACCCTCAAAATCCCAGTGAAAGACAGATTTCGATTGTTGTCGATATCCTCAGAAAAGGAGGGGTTATTGCCTATCCCACCGATACATACTATGGTATCGGCTGTGATATCATGAACAAGAAAGCCATTGAAAAGATTTATACCATAAAGCAAAGAGATAAAAACAAACCCTTCAGTTTTATTTGCCCTGATCTGAAAGACATTTCAAAATACGCCAAAATATCTAATTTTGCTTATAGAAATATGAAAAGGCTATTACCAGGTCCCTATACATTTATCCTGACCGGATCAAAAATGGTCCCGAAAATCATGCTCACCAAACGGAAAACCGCCGGTATCAGAGTTCCGGACAATAAAATTGCCCTGGCCTTGGCTCATCAATTAGGAAACCCCATTATTTCAACTAGTGCTTCCCGTGCGGATGGAAAAATTTTTGAAGATCCCTCATTGCTTCATGATCATTTTATCAAAACCATTGATGTGGTAATTGATGGCGGACCTGTGCCCGGGTCACCCTCCAGTGTCATTTCTTTAATTGATGATGTACCGGAGATTATCCGTTATGGTGCCGGAAATATTGATATCTTTGAATAAGGTATCAGCCAGTTTTTTAAAAAAGCTTATCTTATCTTCCTCTGGATAGATGGGTTTTAACTCGCCATTAATGCCTGCCATTTCTCCTGCCCATTGAACGGCATCATCCAGATTGCCGATCTTATCGATCAGTTTTAATGTCACCGCCTTTTGTCCGGTGTATACCCTTCCGTCTGCAAGAGATGCAATAGTCTGGATTTCCATTTTCCGGGCATTTGCCACATCGGTTACAAATTGAAGATGAAGTTCGTCAATAAGCTCCTGAAAAATTTTTTTCTCAGTTTCTTCAAGATTTCTTAAAGGGGAGCCCATATCTTTAAATTCACCGCTTTTAATAACCACGGGAGATATACCGATTTTCTTTGCGATTTCCATTATATTGGCATATTCCATGATGACGCCGATACTACCGGTAATGGTACCGGAATTGGCGATTATGCCGTCTGTAGCACAAGCGATATAGTATCCGCCGGAAGCTGCCACCGACCCCATGGAAGCGATGATTTTCTTTTCCGTTTTCATTTTCATGATTTCACGATAGATTTCCTGGGAAGGTCCGATACCGCCTCCCGGAGAATCTATCCGCAGGATGATGGCCTTAATGTCGGAATCGTCTTTAAAAGCTTTCATGTCTTTGATGATTTCCTTTGAAGACAGGATCATGCCGGTGATTTCAACAATTCCGATATTTCCGTCTGATTCACCATATGGATGAGTAAATTGTGTGTTGAGCATCTTTGTCCCGGAGAATAAAAAAAACATGACACTGACAAACATAAAGGTAAAACAAGAGGTAATGATTATTAAAAAAAACAAAAACGGGTGTCGTCTTGAAAACATATAACCTTCCTAAGCATCGGTTAAACAAAGGGCCGGAATAACCTATAGTTACCCGGCCCTTGCTTCACTGTATATTTATATCATCCTTATTTTTTATCTTTCTGAGTCCTGTTTGCTTCGATCTGTTCCTTGATATTGGTTCTCAGGATCTCACCAAAAGATGAAGTCGCTGGTTTCATATTTTTTGCAAACTCTTCAAGGTATTTTCCATCATCATCATCTTCAAGACGTTTGATGGAAAGACCGATTCTTCTCTCATCGCTGTTGATATTCATCACTTTTGCAGTAATGGTATCACCGACCGCATAATGTTCTTTGGGACTTTTTATATTTTCTTTGCTGATTTCAGAAACATGAACAAGGCCTTCGATCCCTTCTTCAAGTTCGACAAACACACCGAAATCGGTCAGGTTGGTAATAACGCCTGAAATTTCTTTGCCAACTTCATAGCGCTGGCTTACGGTTTCCCAAGGATCTTTCTGGGTCTGTTTGATGCCAAGCGAGAATCTTTCATTGGCCTTGTCAATATCAAGCACCACGGCTTGAATGGTATCGTTTTTCTTATAGACTTCAGACGGATGTTTGATTCTCTTTGTCCATGAAATGTCTGAAATATGTACAAGACCGTCAATATCATCATCAATGCCGATAAAAAGACCGAATTCTGTAATGTTCTTGATTTTACCTTCAATAATGGTGCCGACCGGGTATTTTTGTGAAATCACTTCCCATGGATTATCTACGGTCTGTTTAATCCCAAGGGAAATTCTTCTGTTTTCCGGTTTCAGATCAAGAACAACCGCTTCCACCTCTTCACCCACGGTTACCATCTGGGAGGGATGACGGATTTTTCTTGTCCAGGACATTTCAGATACATGAATAAGACCTTCAACACCCTCTTCAAGTTCAATAAATGCGCCATAATCCGTCAGGCTGACCACCTTGCCGGAAACTTTTGATCCAACCGGATATTTATTGATGGCGGTTGTCCAAGGATCAGGGGTAAGTTGTTTCATACCAAGAGAAACTCTTTCTTTTTCAAAATCATAGGAAAGAATTTTGACATTGATTTTGTCACCCACAGAGAAAAGTTCAGACGGATGTTTTACCCTTCCCCATGAAATATCGGTAATATGAAGAAGTCCGTCTACTCCGCCAAGATCAACAAAAATACCGTATTCCGTAATATTTTTAACAATACCTTCCATTACCTTGCCGTCTTCGATTGCGGAAAGAGTTGTGGTTCTTAATTTATCTCTATCAGCTTCAAGAAGGACTCGTCTTGAAAGAACGATATTGTTTCTTTTCTTATTGTATTTCAGGATTTTAAAGGTGTAGGTTCTGTTCACCATTTCATCCATGTTGCGGATGGGTCGTAAGTCTGCCTGAGATCCGGGAAGGAATCCGATCAGGCCGATATCGACTGAGAAGCCTCCTTTAACACGGCTGGTAATAACACCCTTAATGGTTCCATCTGCATCGTAAATGTCTTTAATAGCATCCCATACTTTTACTTTTTTGGCTTTTTCATGGGATAAAAGAACGGTTTCCTCTTCTTCATCCCAGAGTTCGATCATCACTTCTACCTGATCACCGACATGGACATTTACATTGCCTTTTTCATCAATGAATTCATGAATGGAGATCTGACCTTCGGATTTGTATCCAACATCCACAAGAACCGTGTCTCTTCCTATAGAAATGACGGTTCCGGTAACAACCTGGCCTTCTTCAAATTTTTTAAGGCTTGACTCATAGATGTCTAAGAGTTCTCCCATGGTTTCCTCACCTGTAATTTCAGATAAAGAAACATCTTTTTTCTCTAATTTTTCTTCTGTTTCAGAATTCATTTTTTTGCTTTGATTTTCTTTAGAATTAGTGTTCATTAATAATAATCCCCCTAAACGAATTTTTGCACATGATCATAATCGCTGAATTATAAGCAAGTACAATTGGCCTTTATACCAAGTAAAAAATAAAAAATCAACAGGATTATTAGGCTTGTCGAGCTTTTTCAATATATTTCATCATCGTTTCAACAACCTCTTCAACAGTCAGAAAAGTAGAATCGATTTTTATGGCATCCTCTGCCGCTTTAAGGGGTGCTGTTATTCTTTTTGAATCATTTTTATCCCTTGTCTCGATTTCTTTTTGTACACAGGACAAATCCTTTGTTTCTTCCTTCATTTCATCAAACCGTCTTTTGGCTCTGATATTTAAATCCGCATAAAGAAAAAATTTATGGTCGGCATTGGGAAAAACAACCGTACCCATATCCCTGCCTTCAAAAACAGCATCTTTTGACCGGGCGATATTTTTTTGGATGCCAAGTAGGGTAGATCTGACCCGGGGGTTTGCAGAGGTGGCTGAAGCAAGCATGGATATTTCCGGGGTTCTGATATGATCGGTTATGTCCTGACCTGAGGACATCAGAACAAGACGGTTTTCTGTCATGACAAAATTAAGGTCAAGCTTTTTTAAAAACCCATCAAGAATATCATCATTTTCCCAATCGATTTTCTGTTGAAGGATTTCAAATGCAGCACCTCTATACAGAGCCCCAGTATCCACATAAACACAAGCAAGTTTTTGCGATAAAAGCTTACTGACGGTTGTTTTACCGGCTCCGGCAGGCCCGTCAATGGTTATGATTCTTGTATTCACCGGATGTCCCTCATTTTTTTAATAGTTTTTTAAGGGTTTTTATAAATATTGAATTCTCTTCCTGTGTTCCTGCATTTATTCTTAAAAAGGTATCAAATCCATAAGATTTCATGGATCTTACGATGACACCCAGCTTCAGCATTTCCTCGAAAACTTTGGTGGCATCTGTTTTAAGATCGACCATTAAAAAATTTGATTGGGTGGGTAAACAGTTTAATCCAAGCGCCTCAAGTTCGGAAAACAGATAGTCAAGGCCCTCATGAATAGTTTTTATCGTTTTCCTGAAAAAATCTTCATCTTCAAGTGCAGCAACGGCTGCTGCCTGGGCAAGCGTATTAACGTTAAATGGTTGCCTGATCCTGTTGAGAACTTCTGCAATTTCAGAATTCATAATGCCATATCCCACCCTGAAACCTGCCAATCCATAAACTTTGGAAAAGGTTCTTAAGGTCACAATCCTGGGATCGGCCAATGGTCTTCGAAGTGAATCATAAACCGCCTCACTCCTGACAAATTCAATATAAGCTTCGTCCACGATGATCATGACATTTTGGGGAATCTGTCTTAAAAAATCATTGAACTCGTCATTTGAAATGGTGCTGCCCGTTGGATTGAAAGGATTGGTAATAAAAATCATCCTGGTTTTTGGAGAAAGCTTCTCAATGAGTCCTTTTAAATTTGTGAAAAAATCAATCAGAGGAACCATGACCGGACATCCCTTGGCGGTCTTGACACTGATTTCATACATTAAAAAGGACGGCAGCGGCATCAATGCCTCATCCCCTGGATTTAAAAACCCGTGGCAAAGAAGCGCGATAATATCATCTGATCCGTTTCCAAGAACTATATTTTCAGGTGAAACCTTAAATTTTTTTGAAAGCTTTTGATTTAACACATACCCTGAGGATTCAGGATAACGGTTCATATCCTTTATATGCGAGCATACGGCTTCATAAACTTTGGGAGAAAATCCCAACGGGTTTTCATTAGAGGCAAGTTTAACAATATTGCTTAACTTGTATTCCCTTTCAACTTCTTTAAGTGGTTTCCCTGCTTCATAGGCTTTAATGGTGGATAGCGTTTCACTGGTTTTAAATTTCATGTACAGCTTACTCCTCATAATAAAGAAAATAATCATTAGTTAGGATTTGTACTTTTGTCAATGGGTATGATACTTAGAAGCTCTGAATATATAAGGTACAGGAATTTTGATGAAAAAAACAATAACCGGTCTTGAGCATCTTATGGAACAGCCGCCCGGCTTTTTAGGCGGAAAACGCCTGGGGTTATTATCCAACCCTGCATCCGTTAATAGTCAATTCAGACATGCAAAAAATCTGATACATACAATTTTTCCAGGACAGATGACAGCTCTTTTCTCACCCCAGCACGGATTTTACGCAGAGAAACAGGACAATATGATTGAGTCCCGCCATTTTATCGAGCCAAGCCTGAATATCCCTGTATTCAGTCTTTATAAGGATTCAAGGATACCGACAAAAGAAATGTTTGATGAGATTGATGTCTTGCTCATCGATATCCAGGATGTCGGGACCCGTGTATATACATTTATTTACACAATTTCTTACTGCCTTGAAACGGCAAAAAAATACAACAAACCGGTTGTGATTCTGGATCGCCCCAACCCTATCGGTGGTTTGCAGATTGAAGGAAATGTCCTGTCAAAAGACTGTACTTCGTTTGTGGGAAGATTTCCCATTCCCATGCGTCATGGAATGACCGTTGGAGAGATTTCTCAGTTTTTCAACCAAGAATGCGGAATTTTGGCAAATCTTACCATTATCCCTATGAAAAACTGGAAAAGGCAAATGTACTGGCAGGATACCGGACTTCCCTGGATTTCCCCTTCCCCGAACCTGCCCACACCCCAATCCTGCATGGTTTATCCAGGTCAGGTCATTTTTGAGGGAACCAATATATCTGAGGGGCGTGGAACCACCCTGCCCTTTGAACAGTTTGGAGCACCTTTTCTTGATATCCGGGCAATTAAATCAGAAGCCGACAGAATGATAAAAGGTGCAGTTCTGCGTCCGGTTCATTTTGAACCCACATCCGGAAAATGGCAGGGCCAAGTCTGCAAAGGGTTCCAAATTCATATCACATCAAAGGAAAATTATAACTCCTATCTTTCATCTTTGACCCTGATGCAATTGATCCTTAAAAATCATCCCCATGAGTTTAAATTCAAAGAGCCACCTTATGAATACGAGTTTGAACGGCTGCCCATGGATTTGATATTGGGAAGCAAAATACTTTGCGAAAAACTTTGTGCCATGGAAGATCTGTTTCATTTGTCAAATCAATGGAAAAATGAACTCGAGGATTTCAAATCGATTTCAAGGAAACATTATTTATATGACTGAAAACGATTCGGCACTTTCATGGAAACGCATGAGTTTCAAAGGGAATAAAGTATGGGCTGAGACCGATGCCGATGGAAACCTCAAAGTTGAAAAAGGGACCGTTCGGGTAAAATACAATTTACAGCAGGATTATGAATACAAAGCCAAAATTGAAAATTTATTTCCTGAAGATCAGGCTGTGCCTGCAGGGAAAAAATCTTCGGAAAATAAATCTGAAAAGACAGTAAAAAATATTTCCAAAGCCCAAAAAACCAATATCGAAACTTTGCCGGACAATTGCATCAAGATTTACACTGATGGCGCATCTTCAGGCAACCCAGGTCCTGCCGGGATCGGTGTTGTTTTGATTTACGGTGAAAAAAAAAAGGAAACCTCATCCTTTATCGGAAACGCAACCAACAATACAGCCGAGTTGACGGCAATCAAAGCCGGTCTCGAGGAACTCAAACGCTTTGATTTGCCGGTCCGTATTTTTTCAGATTCAAGCTATGCCATCGGCCTTCTGTCAAAGGGGTGGAGGGCAAAAGTGAATCAGGATCTTATTTTTGAGATACGGGAAATGATGACTAAATTTTCCAACCTTGCCTTTATCAAGGTAAAAGGGCATTCCGGCATTAAAGAAAATGAAGTGGCTGATTTTCTAGCCACTTCTGCCATAAAAAAAGGCCTGTTAGAATAACAAACCTTTTTTTTATCCGGAATAGAGGCGGGTTCTGAGACCCACTTTTTTATTTTAAGATTATTCTTTTGAATCCTCTGTGTCTTTACCCTTTTCATTTTTCCATGTATCTTTAAGTTCATCAAAACCCAGATACAGGGCAAGACCGCCGCCCAACAGCAGAACAGGGGGAACACAACCTAAAATTAGAGCTACAAACTGATCAAAAAAATTAGCCAAACCCACAAAACCCAAAAGTACTGCAATGGCTCCGCCGATTAATGTTTTCATACTGAGGTCCTCCTAAAAAATTAATAAAGCATTAAGCATTCGTTTACAATAACATATATGGAAATTATCAACTAAAAGATAGGCAAAAAATAGCACATGGGGGCGTTTTTGACAAGACTATTTTAAGATTGCCATTCAAGCGAACCAATGATAATAATTACAGTTTTATATGGGGTTTGAGAACATCCGTTTTAAGGAATCATAATGCCGTTATTTCAGAGACTTAAAAAACGCATACAAGGGTATAGACACAAGATGCGTCATTTGATCAGCCATATGCTGGGTAATTCCTATGATTTTTTTCTCTGCTATTATCCCGGGGACGCCGGATTTCTTATCCAGAGACTGATAAAGAGATTAATCAATAATATCAACTTTGATGAACATAATATTGAAAAAATAAGAAATATTGATCCAAACAGCATTATTGTTTTTGCAAGTAAAAATAAAAGGATTCTTGATTTTTTGTATTATCATATCAAACTTAAATCCATAAACCTGCCCTATCCTGAAATAGGATTTGATTTCAGATTTTTTCTGCTTTTACCCGTCAAGCGCCTGTTTCAGGTTTTTATCTGTCACATGGACTATTTTCTGCATCATTTTCATTTCAAGGACGCATATACCACAGGATATGCAACAAAAGAATTATCCATGGGCAAGGCAGGGTTTGTCTGTCTGATTGAAGAAGAAGACTTTTATAAACGATTTATTAAATCGACACCAGACCCTCTTTCTCTTTTGATTGAACTTCAGAAAACTACTGATAAATCCGTCATGATCGTTCCGGAAGACATCATCTATGTTACAAAGCCCATGAGAAAGGACCCGGCTCTTACCGACATCCTTTTTGGAACCCATGAAAAACCAGGGTTTATCAAACGGTTTTTCACCATTATCAGACATCCTGAAAAGATACGGGTTGAGCTTGCCAAACCGGTTGATCTTAAAGAATTCATCGCCCGGTCTGAAATTAAACAACTTGATCCGGAATTTCAGACCCATAGACTCAGAACTCACCTGGTTGATATCCTGAACCGCCAGAGAAAAAGCATAACAGGCCCGGTGCTGAAATCAAGGCAGGAAATCACTGAAGATATTTTAACCCGAAAATCCCTGCGTGAATTTCTTGCCCAATATTCAGCAGAGAACAATATTTCCCTCATAAAAACCCATAAAAAAGCAGCCGGTTATATTAAAGAGATCGCTGCCAATTATAATCTTCAAATCATCAATATTGCAAACTGGCTGTTGACCTGGATGTTTAAAAATATTTTTGACGATCTTGTCCTAAACCAGGATGAAATCAACCGCATGAGGGAAAAATCAACCGAAGCTCCGCTGATTCTTGTCCCATGTCACAAAAGCCATCTGGATTATCTTCTGTTGCCTTATGTCATGTACAGAAACAATATGCCCTGTCCCCACATCGCTGCTGGTAAAAATCTTTCGTTCTGGCCGCTTGGCCCTTTGTTCAGGGGTGGCGGAGCCTTTTTTCTTCGACGGACATTCATAGGTGCACCGTTGTATGCAAAGATCTTTGCCGCTTACCTGGAAAAGCTTTTGTATGAGGGCTTTAATATTAAAATTTTTATTGAAGGCGGAAGAAGCAGAACAGGAAAACTCTTATCCCCCAAACCCGGCGGTATTGCAATGCTGATCAATGCATATAAGAACGGGGCCTGCAATAATTTATATTTTGTACCTGTTTTTATCGGCTATGATCGTGTCCTTGAAGAAGATGCCTATTTAAAGGAAATTGAAGGAGGCAAAAAAAACCCTGAAACTTTGAAAGGTCTGATCAATGCCAGAAAATTTTTAAAGAAAAAATACGGCAAGGTATATATGAAATTTAATGAGCCCATATCCATCAAGGAATATATTTTGGAAAAGGGCATTGATCTTTCCACGGCTTCCAGCGAGGACTATATAAAATTTGTAAAAAGCCTGGGCTACAAGCTCATTAACGCCATCAACAAAAATGCGGTGGCAACACCTCACGGAATTATTGCCAGTGCCATATTAAACTGTTCAAAAAACAGCTTCACGAAAAAACAGATGATATCAAGGGTGAATACGTATATGAATCTTTTGGTATTCATGAACGCCGAACTCTCCGACACACTTAGGATTGATCCGGATACCACCCTGAATACGGTTATCAATGATTTTATGGCACGGGATTTTATTGAACTCGCCGATGAGGATGACAAGGACATCACAGAAAACACAATATTTATTGTAAAGGATAATAAAAGGGCTGTTCTGGATTATTATAAAAACAGCGTCATCTCCTTTTTTATCCGGTATGCCTATACAGCCATGGCCATTCTTGAAGTTGACAGATTTCAATTTCCTTGTTCGGATCTCATCATCCGGTATAAGTTTCTGGAAAAATTATTTATCGATGAATTTTTCTTTGATGAAACCGTGACTTGTGAAGAAAATATCTCTGCTTGTATCAAAGGCTTCATCAATGAAGGGATTCTGATTCCGGATACGGCTGATTCGGCTCTGTACCAGATCACACCTCTGGGATTAAAAAAACTCAAATGGCTTGCTGTCTTTCTTTTACCCTTTTTTGAATCTTATCTGACCACCCTCCAGTATTTTGAAAAATATGAGCCTGACAAGCATGACGAAAAAGAAAGGATCAAAAAAATCCATTCCATGGGGACAAAGCTCTATAAAGGTAAATTGATCAACCTGAAAGAATCCTTGTCCCAGGTGACCTATAGAAATGCTGTCCATTATTTTACAAAAAACGGCATAAAAGGCTCAAATGATAATGTTCAGATTGAATTTTATAAAAATATTCTGGACAGGCTAACCCGTCTGATTGAATCCTGATGCCATGAAAGCACTGATTCTGGCCGCAGGCTATGGCACAAGGCTTTTACCCCATACATTGAAGATACCAAAACCGCTTTTTACGCTGAATTCCATCCCCATATTGGCACATCTTATTAAACAATTGATTGAACATGGGTGCGAACAAATTTTTATCAACACCCATCATCTACATGAGCAGATAGAAGCCTTTGTGAATCAACTTCCTCATAATGTCTGCATTATTTATGAACCGGTCATCCTGGACACCGGCGGTGCCATTGCAAACGCAAAGTCTTATTTAGAACAAGCTCCTTTTTTTGTCATCAATTCCGATATTATTTCAAATGTTGATCTCACTTCTGTATATGCTTCTCACATAAGATCAAATTGTCTTGCCACCCTTGTTCTTCATGATTGTGAAAAATTTAATAAGATTGCTGTGGATACTGAGGGTTATATCCAAAATTTTGATTCAACAAAAAACAGCCTTGCCTTCACCGGTATCCAAGTTTTGTCTCCTGAGATCTTTAATTATTTCCCTAGGAAAAAAATCTTTTCAAGCATAGATGTTTATAAGGAACTGGCTCATCACAAGAAGGTGAAAGCCTTTATAAAAAAAAAGATGTACTGGTCTGATATCGGGACAAAAGACTCTTATTCGATGACATCCCTGCTTGAATTATCCGCTTTGGAGTTTGGAGTCAAAAGGGACAGTATTTCAAATATTAAGGTTCAAAAACTTGCCGGTGACGGTTCGGACAGGCTTTGGTACAGGGCTTCTTATGAGAATCAGTCTTTTATTATCGGTGATCACGGGATATGCCTTCCCGACACAGAGTCTTTTAAACAGCTCAATTCTTTTGTTTATATCAGCCGGCATCTTTTTTCAAAGAAAATCCCGGTCCCCAGGATTCTGAACCACGACACCCTATCCGGTATGGTTATTATGGAGGATCTCGGAGATACCCATCTTGGAACTGTTGCGAAACAGCAAGAAGATGTCTTATCCCTTTTGATACTATATCAAAAAGTGATTGACCGCCTGATTGAATTTTCAGCCAAGGGCTTTCAGGGATTTAACATTAAATGGACCTGTCAGACTGCTACCTATTCAAAAGAAATGATTCTTGAAAAAGAATGCCGGTATTTTCTGGATGCATATATCAACGGTTATTTGAATCTGGATGTCTCCTGGCAGGATCTTGAAGATGAATTCGTTTATATTGCTGATCATGCTCTTGAAAACGGATATACAGGTCTGATGCACCGGGACTGTCAGTCCAGGAATATCATGATATTTGGCGGTCAGCCTTTTTTTATCGATTTCCAATCCGCCAGAATCGGACCTTTGCAATATGATCTGGCCTCACTGCTTATCGATCCCTATGTCTGCTTAAACGACTACATAAGAAAAACTCTTTTGGATTATACCATAGAAAAACTGAATTTAAATCCCACAGATGCAGAAGCCTTTAAAAAATCCTACTATTTCTGCTGCCTGACCCGTAATCTTCAATTTTTAGGCGCCTTCAGTTATTTAAGCCGGGTAAAAAAAAAAATAGGCTTTGAACACTATATCCCTTTTGCTGTAAATATATTAAAAAACAACATCATGGGTTTAAAGACCAACAAGATTCCAAAACTGACCCAACTGATTAAAATGATATAAGAAAAGAGGTGAATATGGAAAAAATAAACATCATGATCAATGGATTACCCGGGAATGTGGCAAAAAAAATGGCCCGGTTTGCCATTTTAGACAAAAGATTTACCGTCATCCCTTTTTCCCTGACCGGTCAGGAAATTGAAGAAAAAAGCATTATCCTTGATCATGTGACCTTTGAGCTTGTCAGGCCTGATGTTCGGGATCAAAAAACCCGCCATATCAGATCTTTGTTTCCGTTTTTTATCAGCATTGACTATACACACCCGACTGCCGTCAATTCCAACGCATCCTATTATATAGAAAACAAAATCCCTTTTGTTATGGGCACCACCGGGGGTGACAGAAAAAAACTTGAAGACCTGGTAAATAATGCATCAACTCCAGCTGTTATAGCCCCTAACATGGCCAAACAGATTGTAGGGTTCCAAGCCATGATGGAATATGCTGCTGATACCTTTCCCGGGCTTTTCAAAGGTTATACCCTTAAGGTAGCAGAAAGCCATCAGAAGGGAAAAGCAGACACATCCGGTACGGCAAGGGCCATGGTAGGGTATTTTAATAAACTCGGGGTTGATTTTGATGTGGATCATATTCAAATGATCCGGGACCCTGAAATTCAGAAAAAAGAATGGGGCATTCCAAAAGAGCATCTGGGCGGACATGGATGGCATACCTATACCCTCACATCAGAAGATGAATCGGTTCTGTTTGAATTCAAGCATAATATCAACGGCAGAGATATCTATGTCAGCGGTACATTTGATGCAGTGCTTTTTTTAAAAAATAAGCTCGACATTCCGGACAAATCACGTAACCTCTATACAATGATAGATGTTTTAAGGGGAAAATAGGCCTTTGAATCTGTATTTTAAAATCAGTCTGATCATCCTTGGCATTGCCTATCTCATTAGCCCTGTTGATATTTTACCGGATTTTCTCATTCCTATTCTTGGATTTATTGATGACGGATTGATGATAGTCCTTATTTATTATTTGGTTCGGTATGGCACCCTGCCCTCTTTTTTATCAAAGCAAAAGCCCTTTCAAAAGCCTTCTGATCCAAAGACTCAAAACACAGGCTCAACTGAAAAAAAGAATGATTCAGAACAAAACACGATCAAAACACCCTATGAAATTCTCGGCATTCGTTACGGAGCTTCAAAAAAAGAAATTATAGCGGCATATAAGGAAGCTGTAAAAAAATATCATCCTGACAAACTCTCCCATTTAGGAGATGAATTTACCAATCTTGCCAATGAAAAATTTCTTGAAATTCAGAAGGCGTATGACACTCTTATGAAGCGATAAGAAAATTAGCCCGGGATGATTATGGATGGCAAAAAGGACTGAAATGTGGCGGGCTTTCTATTAATCGAATCAAAAAAGATTGAAATCCAATGGCATAGAAATGGAAAAAAAGGGGCTCCCACACTTATTTTTCTTCATGAAGGGCTTGGATGTGCACAAATGTGGAAGGATTTTCCCTATCAATTATCCCAAAAAACAGGATGCCCTGCATTGATTTTTTCACGGTATGGGTATGGGGCATCTGATCCATGTCCCCTGCCTTGGAAAATCAATTTCATGCACAAGGAAGGATTGCAGATATTGCCGGCTGTTATAAAAAAAACAAAAATACAGAATCATATAGTGATAGGCCATTCAGACGGTGGTTCCATCGGCATCATTTATGCCGGCAGCCCTTATGCCAAAGGATTGAGAGCGTTGATCACGGAAGCTGCCCATGTCTTTTGTGAAAAACTTTCTATTGAAAGTATTACCCAAGCAAAAATCAATTACGAACAGAATGATCTAAAGCAAAAGCTTGAAAAATATCATGGGAAAAACACGGAAATTGCTTTCCGGGGTTGGAATGATGTCTGGCTGAATCCTCATTTCATTCGCTGGAATATTGAAAAATATCTGCCTAAAATCAAAGTTCCCATGCTCGCACTCCAGGGGTGCAATGATCAATATGGCACTTTGAAACAGATAGATTCCATCAAACGGAAAGTAAACCATGCCATAACGCATATCATTGACAATTGCAGGCACTCTCCACACTCAGAACAGCCGGAAACGGTACTCAATATCATGGCCCAGTTCATTGATGATATCGTTTCAAAGATTCATACTGTAAGGCGTTGACATAACCGGGTATGCCGCCGGGATGATTTTACGGTACGGATGGCCATGGCAAGGGCTTTTTTTGTCCCCACCAGTACAACCAGTTTTTTCCCTCGGGTGACGGCCGTATAGATGAGATTTCTCTGCAAAAGGATATAATGCTGGGTTACGACGGGGATAATCACGGCAGGATATTCCGAGCCTTGAGCTTTATGAATTGAAACCGCATAAGCATGCACAATTTCATCCAGGGATGAAAAATCATAGGCCACTTGTCTGCCGTCAAAACTGAGAATCACTTCCTGTTCCGAAAAATCAATATCCATAATTCTGCCGATATCCCCGTTATAGGTATGCTTGTCATAATTGTTCCGGATCTGCATGATCTTGTCGGCAATTTTAAATATCCGATTTCCCCTTTGGATGGAAATAGTACTGGGATTCAGAATTTTCTGAAGTTCCTGATTTAGGTTGGAGGCTCCGGCGATTCCATTATGCATGGGAGTTAAAACCTGGATATCATCCACAGGGTCAAATCCAAAGGTTCCGGGTATCCGGTTTTGAACCAGATCCAGGATGGTGCCTACCACTTCTTCGGGAACTTCTTTCTGGATAAAATAAAAATTACTGTTTTTATTGTCGTTAGCAATTACAGGAAACATGCCTTTATTGATCCTGTGGGCATTAACAATAATAAGGCTTTTTTTTGCCTGACGGAAAATAGTATCCAGAGTGACCGTATGAAAGAGACGGGATTGGATCAAATCATTTAAAACACTGCCCGGCCCGACAGACGGAAGCTGATTGACATCCCCGACAAGAATAAGGGTTGCTCCTTTTGGAACAGCCTTTAACAAATGGTGCATGAGAACGGTATCAATCATGGAGGCTTCATCAATGATCAATGCATCACAGGTTAAGGGGTTTTTGCTATTCTTTTTAAACCCGGCTTCTTTCATGGAATAATCCAGCATCCTGTGAATGGTTTGCGCCCTCTCATGGGTTGCTTCGTTCATTCTTTTGGCAGCCCTGCCCGTGGGTGCGGCAAGCAGGATTTTTGCCCCTGCTGTTTTTAAAATTTTGATAATGGCATTGATAATGGTTGTTTTGCCGGTTCCGGGGCCACCTGTGATAATCAGAATTTTTTCATTTAAAGACTTTTTAACAGCTTCTTCCTGGTTTTCTGAAAAACTAATCTTTATTTGCTTTTTGACCCATTCCAGGGCTTTATCCGAATCAATGGGGCGGATGGTTTTTGAGGAATTTTTAAGGCGTTTTAGATTATCTGTAATGCCGGTTTCACACACATGGAATTTCTTTAAAAAAATGATTTCAGTTTTTTCATTCAGGGTTTCGATAATAATCCGCCCATCTTTTGCAGAATCCGATATCCCTTTATGAATTGCTTGTTTTTCGACTTCCAGGAGGGCTATGGCTTTCTCACATAAATCGTCCTTGGGATAACAGACATGCCCGTCATTGGAAAGTTCGTGCAATACAAATTCAATTCCAGCTTGGATGCGCGCTGGGGAATGTTTTTCCATGCCGAGTGTTTCAGCGATATGGTCGGCGGTTTTAAACCCGATGCCAAAAATATCTCTGGCCAGCCTGTAAGGATTTTCCTTGATCACATGGATGGAATCCTGGCCGTAGGTTTTAAAAATTCTCGTTGCATAGGCTGTGCTCACACCATGGGACTGCAAAAAAACCATGACGGACCGGACTTCCTTTTGATCATCCCAGGCAGATTTTATAAATTGTATCCGTTTTTGTCCGATGCCTGTGACTTCAGAAAGTCTTTCACTGTTTTTTTCTATGATATCGAGTGATTTGATTCCAAAATGATTGACTATCCGTTCCGCAATGACAGGGCCGATCCCTTTGATCAGGCCTGAACCCAAATATTTTTGGATACCGGACTGGGTGGCAGGAATTAAGGTGGTATAGGTCTTTACCTGGAACTGGTTTCCAAATTTTGCATGCATGATCCAGTTGCCTTCCAGTTCTACAAATTCACCCGGGACCGGATTCACCATGTTTCCCACAATGGTCACAAGATCAGGCTCGCCTTTGACCTTAAGCTTGCAAACGGAAAATCCGCTTTCATCACTTGAAAAGGTAACGCGTTCAATGTGTCCTTTAATCTGTGCCATAAAGTGTGTATTTACGTTTAAAAAAGGTGTTTTTGAATTTTTTTATACCATGCTGAAACAAAAAACGCATCCTAGGGCCATTTTATATTGCCATGGAATGCGTTTTTTGTTTCAGATAAAAAACTATGGGATCATTACCATTTTTTAATGGTGTGACTCTCCGCCATTTTTAAAGGTGTCATAGGCTGCCTTTAAAATACAGTAAGTCAGACCGGCACCCAGGATAGACATGGCATACCAGAAACCTCCGAAAAAGATTGCGTGTGCCATATCCCAGACCCATTCAAAATTAAATGGAAACATAATCTTACTCCTTCAAAGAATTATTCGGTTTCTGTTACCGGTTCAACAGTGTTAAGCTCTTTTTCCTGCGGAAACACAGGAAGATACCGATATGTGACTGCAATCAGAATGATTCCATAGGCAACCGGAAGAACTGTTGTGGCAACTTCCTGCCAGCTTGGGATATAAAGTGCCCAGGTATCAAAACTCATCACAGGAATCGCCATGATCTGGAGCACCATGACCCAGCGGTTCAGACAGACACCGATCACACCCAGGATAATGGCGATCAATCTGAGCGTCGGGTTTTCACGGGTGGATTTCATGATGAGAAGAAGTCCTGGGACAACACCGCAAATAATGATCTCAGTAAAAAGTATCCAGTATCCATAGAAAGCATTATTGGAATAAAAATGGCTGATATCCAGCCCAAGCCCAGGAACAGTAACGGTTGCCCAGTAAATGGTATCGATAATCTTGGCAATAATATAAGTTGTAATCATCCAGCCTGATATTTTAGCCAAAAGATGCACCACATTATCCTTAACCAACTTTTTACCTGTAACGGCTTCGGTTATTTTTGTCACCAGGAGGGTAAAACAGGGGCCGAAAGCAGCCGCAGACCATGTAAACAAAAAGAAGGTCCAGGGCCAGATCAAGAGGCCCTCTCTTACCGCAAAGGGACGGCCGTACATAACGCCGGCAACGCCTCCAAGAGAACCCTGGTGGAAAAAAGACAGGAAGGCGCCGGTTGCGGCAAACACAGCCATGACCTCATGCATATTATGGGCAAGATGATGAAAAAACGGCACTTTATTGGCTTGTCTGTTTTCCAGTATATTGGGGATGAACTCAATGGTCAGAACCGCAAAATAACAGGACAGGCAAAAGGCTACTTCCGTCAGCATGGAATGGACATTGGCATGCCAGAATATGAACCAGCCCCGCAGGGGCTGGCCGATATCAATGGCAAGGATCAATAATGCCGAACTATAGCAGATAAAACCGATGATAACGGCAAAATTGATAATATTTTTTAATTCATCCACTTTAAAAATATATTTTAACAAACCTGTAAAAAATGCGCCGCCGCCTACCGCAATCACTGCAAGATCTGCCCAGATCCAGAGGGCAAACCCGTAATTATCATTCATATTGGTCTGGTTAAGGCCTTTCCACCAGATGAGCCCCATGGCATAAACGCCCCAGAGAACCACGGCACCCACAATGGCAATTCCAAGGGCAAATTTTGGAAAAGCACACCGTTTTGCGCCTTCAGGTATTAATGCAGAATCCATATTTATTCACTCCTAACAAAGGTTTTGGATATGTTAACCATGGGATTCGGACCCATGATGATTCTTATTCTTTTCCCATTCACCGGCAAGATAATTGTCTCCGGCTTTTCTGACCCATTCGCGTTCGGAAAGATAATAGACTTTCGGATTGGTTCCAAGTCTTTCAAGAAGCCTGAATATATTTGGATTTCTTGATTTCCCGACCACATTCGGGTTATTGGCGGCCGGGTGAGGGTCCGGCTTCACAATTTCGTGAACCCTGTGGGAAGGGTTATTGAGATCTCCGAAAACAATGGCTCCGGCAGGACAAGCCGTGGTGCAGGCGGTTTGATATTCATTTTCTTCAATATCGTCCCGTCCGTCATAATAGGCCTTATCTTTTGCTGCCTGGAATCTGTGATAACAGAAGCTGCATTTTTCAACCACGCCTCTCATTCTGGGGGACACATTGGGGCTGAGGTATTTTTCCATGCCTTCAGGCCATTTGGGATCCCACCAGTTAAAATAGCGGGCATGATAGGGACAGGCTCCCATGCAGTACCTGCACCCAAAACATCGGGTATAAATCTGGCTGACAATTCCTGTGTCATATCCATAATCCGTTGCCGTTGCAGGGCAGACGGAAACGCAAGGCGAATGACCATGATCTCCTTTTCCGCCGCAATGCTGGCAAGGTCTTGGCAGGTATACAATTTCAGTCTCAGGAAAGGATTTACCATTGGTCAGTTTATAAACACGCATCCAGGTGATACTATCCTTTTTATTGGATTCATCCTCCTTGAACGGGACATTGTTCTCAGACATGCAGGAAACCATGCAGGAACCGCATCCGGTGCATTTGTCCAGATCTATCACCATTCCGAACTTATGTGCTTTATTATTAGTTTTATTCATTAAGAACCTCTTTAGCAAATTATCCTTGAATATCAAGCCCTGGAAATTTTAACTTTTATTCCAAAGGCAGCATCCAGTCCTGAACCGGGTTCAATTACCGGGCTGATCAGCTCGTTAATATTGACACCTTTGTTTGACACATATTTATTATCAAAGGTGTGGCCGAGGCCCTTTGCCATTCCAATCACGCCCGGCATCATGCCCTCATTAAGATGAACCATGACCTTTGCCGTGCCCACCGGTGTGGTTAAAATTGCATAATCATAATTCTTAAGGCCGGCGGCGGTTTTTGGATTTATTTCAACAACCGTATCTTTCCCCTTTAAGACTTCATCGGAAACGGTTTTTATAGAAAACGGAGAGGCAGCCGGTGCCGAGCTGGGTAACCTCATATTGTCAATGGGGATCAGCATGAGCTCACCGTCTCCGCTTGCCTGGACAGAGGCAGGGTTTCCAACAAGAAAGGTGAGATCAATTTCAGGAGTTATTTGAGGAACACCATCAGCCAGAATCACGTGGCCTTTTTTTGATAAAGGATTCCAGATACCACTGGTGACCGCTTTCAGACAGTCATCATATGAATTCCATTCAAAATTTTTTGCAACCGAATCATCAAGCCCCTTAGCAATCGAAAGGAGGATGTCCCCGGGATGTTTTGTATTGAACACCGGTTTAACAACGGGTTTTGAAAGCCCGATCACCATTTTTGAAAGTCCGGCACCGGAGGGGATGTCTTCGAGCCGCTCAATAAATGTGTGAAGCGGCAGGACAATATCTGCTGCTTTAGCGGTTTCATCCATAAAAGATGAAAAACTGACAATAAAGGGAATTTTTCCAAACGCCTTCTTAACTGTTTTTGTGTCATGCAGGGCATAACATGGATTTGTCTGACAGACAAACAATGCTTCAACAACCGGCTGGGAAGAGGCATTGATTTTTTCAAGCAGATCATGAACATATGGGCCGAATTTAGGCTTTGCAATTCCTTCTTTGGCAATCGCATCCATGGATTCTTCTGAAAATTTGAGGTATTCCTTAACCGGTTGAATCAATGCCCCGCCTTTTTTGTTGATGCTGCCCACAAGGCAGTTCAAGGTATGAACGGCAATGAATTCTTTCAGGCTCTGGGCTCCATCCCCCCTGCCCTTACCGAAAACTGCAACCGGCATTTTTGCTTTTGCAAACAAATTTGCCATTTCTTCAATATCAGCTTCTTTTACAGTGGTTATTTCAGAAATTTTTGAAAGGGAGAAATCATTTTGAAGCATTGCGGCAAGCTTGCTGAATCCGCCTTTGAACTTGGCTGCAGCAGTTGCATCAAACAGGTTCTTTTTAAGGATAACCGCACACATACCCATTGCCAGATCTGCTTCTGTACCGGGTTTAATGGGGATCCATTTGTCGGCATTGGCAGCGGTATTGGAAAGTCTGGGTTCAATCTGATAGAGTTTAGCTCCTCTTTCCTTTCTGGAGGCATTGGCTTTAAAGCAGTTGACAGGCGATCCCCAGCCTTCAATAACACCGGCTCCAAAACTTAAGACAAAATCCGAATTCTCAAGATCAAATCCAATGGTTGTGCCCTTGCCGTGAAGCGAGGCAGCCGTCAGTTCAAGATAAGACTCAAAACTCGGCATGGTATAAAAATTGGGTGAGCCAAAAACTTTCAACAGCCTTTTAAAAAGCCCTGAAACAGATCCCTGATCTTTGTCTGCAATGCAGGCGAGTTTCTCAGGAGATCCGGCAGTTCTGATTTCCGTAAGCTTTTTTGCTACTATTGAAACAGCATCATCCCAGGAAATTTCTTCAAATTTGTTCCCTTTTTTTATCAAAGGGGTTTTAATTCTTGAAGGGTCGTATAAATACTGAAGACCCGAGATCCCATGAAGACATGCACCGCCGTCATTAATGGGGTATTCATCAAGTCCTTCGATCTTTACCGGTCTGTCATCTATTTTCCTGACACTGATACCGCAGCTGCCGGGGCAAAGACTGCAGACCGAATTCACATAATTTACTTCTCCGTCAACAGGAACAGGAGTCCATGGCCAGTTTTGTGTCCAGATGGAAGAATCATCTGTCAGTTTCCATATAACAGGGGAAACTGAAATACCTGCAACTGCACCAAGTCCCAATCCCAAGAAGCTTCTTCGATCAACTTTCATAAATTATTCCTCTATAAAGTTTTTGAATTCTTGTGTTTCAGGTTGTCTATTTGTGGCACTGGAAACAGTATCCCTGGTGGCCTGTTTCTTTTTTGTGACACTCTGCGCAGTCATCCATTTTCATGCGATCCCAGGAATGTTTCTTGATTCCCCAGATATTCTGACCCCAGATATCACGGCTGTAGCCTGTAATCCTGTTCTCTTCATAGGGTTTTAATGTGGTGGATGTACCGATAGGACCATGACACGTTACACAATCCATTCCTTTGGTTTTGGTATGTGCCGCATGGGAGAAAAAGACACAGTCCGGCTGTTTTGAATAAACATACCAGGGGACTTCCTTTTCCTTGGCAACATACATTTCCGCAAACACGGCTTCATCTTTTGTCTCGCCAAGGGGAGTTTCGCTATGGCACTCCATACATTTGGCAAGTTTCGGGATGCCGTTAAAACTTCCGTCTTCCCTTAACGCATGACATGATTCACAATCACTTGTTTGTTCAACATGCAACTTGTGATCAAAATTAAAAGGTTGCTCTTTTTTTGAATAGAGCAATTTGGGGAACAGCAACGTGCCGGATAAAAAGCATATGACAAATGCTAAAATAAAAAAAATGACGCCGAGTCCCAACCCTTTGTCATCTTTTGTGTCACCGGCAGTGCATTCTCCTGCACTTTTTTCGGAACCGCTTTCACTTTTGTGGTCATTCTTGCTCATGAAAACTCCATCAATTTATATGTTGATGTTACATTAACCAATTTTGTCCAAGCTTGAAACTCAGACTATTTTTTTGCAGACGGCAGCATTGCCGCCTTGCAACAGCGTCCGTAATCAGGGTTAATCTATATTAACATCTCGTTTTCTTGTCAAGAAGATAAATTCAGATAATGACCGATGATCGAGAAAGGCTGTGGTTATGCGTAACTATGGAGTCCGCTCAAAAGGTAATTCACACCAAAATAAGTAAAAAGGACAGCTAAAAAGCCGATTATGGAAATATAGGCAAGGGATTTTCCAGACCATCCCCGCACGATTCTTAAATGCATAAAAATGGCATAAATCAGCCATGTGATCAGGGACCAGGTTTCTTTCGGGTCCCAGGTCCAGTATTTCCCCCATGCTGAATTGGCCCAGACAGCTCCGGTAATAATACCGATGGTAAGAAAAAGAAATCCGAAAACCACCATTTGATAAGTTAATTCATCGATGAGATCCCATGAGGGCAGTTTTGCAAAAATGGATTCCGATTGAGAATCCTGGGGTTTTATAAAATACATGATGCTGAACCCGAAAGCCACAGCAAAACCGGCATACCCCAGAAAGCAAGTGATGACATGGGCAATGAGCCAGTTACTTTTCAATGCCGGCAGTAGTGGGGCGATTTTGCTGCTAGTGTTCGGATCAAAGGAAGCATATGCAATGGCAAGGAATATTAAAGGGGAAGCAAATACGCCGATAATGCTTTCCTTATATTTAAGTTCTACAAAAATATAAAGAACAGCTACGGTCCAGGAAAAAAACACCAGGGATTCATACATATTGGAAAAAGGGGCGTGTCCGTATCCCATCTGGTAGGATTCAATCCACCGCATGATAATTCCGGCGGTATTATCCATAAAACCGATCACAAGAACTATAAAACCGACTTTTGAAAGAACCTGCTTTTTAAATGCAAAGGAGCCGATATAAAAAACAGATGCCAGGGCATAAATGAATGTCGTTGATGATAATAAAAATGAGCTGTTCATAAGAAAATATTTACCCTTTAAGTGTATTTATCATTTTTCGAATTTTTAATCTTAACCCATGGCTGTTTCGATTTGAAGTCCCTGAAACCGAAAGATTTGAAGAATGGTCTTCTAATGTTTCAATTTCAATAAAATAAGACTCATGTGCCATGAAAAAAGTAACCCAGCATCCAATGATCATCAGGATAAATCCGGCATAGACATACCAGAGCCCCGGATCTTTTGTAATGTGAAGCCCTGTATAATGTTTTTGCTCAACTGCCTTGATCACAAAGGCAAAGGATCCTTTGCGCATTTTATCAAAGGTGGGGAATTTTAACGGCAACCCGATCTGAAAGCTTTTGCCGTCCTTTTCTATTATCCTGCCGATAAAAGCAGCACCAAGATCATGGCCGTTAAAATCAAAATGAGGCAGAAACCCTTCAAGTTTGAACAAGCCGGCTTCATCGGAAAGCTGAATGTCTTCCCCGATTTTAAGATTTTTTATTGTTGGAGCCTGTTCTTTCTGACTGATAATTTCAAGACTGACACTGTCGGGAGCGGCCGAACCATAGGAGGATTGAAAAATATTGATGCCTTTGTATCTGAGCGGGTGATTGACCAGTATATCTTGTGTCAGGACTTCTTTGCCGTCTTCAATGATGGTAAGATTTGACCTGAACTCTTCTGGCGCCCCGGTATCATAAAATTTTACATTAAAATCATTACAACGGATTGAAAAACCAAGTTTTACCGGAGTTTTAGCATCGATAAGCATTGCTGAGTCCGCGGTTATGCCTTCATCCAGATTCAGATTGGCTTTAAAGCCGAATACAGCCCCGATTAAAGCTCCCAAAAAAAGCAGAAGCAGGCTGGTATGAACCACATATACCCCTAAACGGGTCCATCTTCCTTTTTCCGTATAAAGAAAAATGGAATTTCCGGTTTCTTCTTTTAATACCGGACCAATTTTTTTTTGCAAATATTTTTCAGACTCAAGGGTTAAATCCGCTGTTGTTTTTTCAACAACAACCGCCTCCCTGTTTTTGAGTTTTCGGAACCTGTCCGGATGATATGTTATTTTTTTGGGGAAAATGATCTTCCAGGTGTTTGAGAGTCTTTCTATTGAACATACAATAATATTTATGCATAAAATGACGATCAGACCTAAAAACCACCAGGCATGGTACATATCATTAAAATTAAAGGTTTTTATCAGGTTGTACCAACCATGTCCGTAAAATTTGATGTATTCTTCTTCTGTTCCATTTTGGAGGACAATTGTTCCGATAATGGATGTAAGCGCCAGAACGACAAGGGTATAGACCGCAAGCCGGGCAGAGCAGAAAAATTGCCAGATGTGTTCAGGTAAGGTTAAATTTTTTTTCAAGATAATTGCTTTCTTAATTTTTTTCCAAGTGTTTCTTTAATTCCGGAATGACGTTTAACATCCTGGAGAATTGCAGTCTTCATGATGTCAAGGTCGCCCACAAGTATTACTTTTTTTTTTGCCCGAGTCACCCCTGTATACAACAATTGTTTGGTAACAACAGGAGAGAAACGATCCGGGATAACCATCAGAACCGTATCAAATTCAGATCCCTGGCTTTTATGGATGGTTATTGCAAATGCTGTGTCATGGGAAGGCAAGTCTGAATAACGGTAAGACTTGATTTTATGATCCAGATGTTTAAAAAATGCTGTCATTTCCCCATTTTTTTCAACGGCAACGCCGGTATCACCATTGAATAATCCTTTTTTATAGTCATTGGTATTGACCATGACCGGCCTTAAAAATGGTTCTCCCTCTATATCAGAATAATAGGCCGGCCGCAAAATCTTTTCACAAATATGATTAATTTGTAATGTTCCAAAATCCCCTTTATTATGAGCACACAGTATTCTGAAGTGATCAAGACCGGCTATGGCATCTGATGCACTTTTTGCATTTACAAAGGACTTATACCCTTTTTTTATATGGTTTTGAAAAATATCCATAATTGATTTTTTATTATCATACTCTTCAAAAACAAGATCCGGATAATCAGGGGATAAAAGAATAGATTCAAAGTTCTGAATATCTCTGTCATTAATGGCTTTTGACAGCTTCTCGATCCCGGATTTTCCCTTGGATCTGAAATTATAATCCAATGAAAATATATTTGAAGACAATTCATCAACCGCACACAAATCACTGAATACCTCTCCGGCCTGAATGGAAGTCAGCTGATGCTTATCTCCCGTCATGATGATATGGGCTTTTATCGGAACAGCCTCCAGCAATCTGACAAACAACGGCAGATCAATCATGGAAGCCTCATCAATAATCACGACATCTTTATGCAGAGGGTTATTTTTATGATAATAAAATCCAGGTTTATTAATCAGCGGTCTTAATGCCGCATGAATGGTGCTTCCATCTTCCAATTTGGAGGAAGCTTTTCCAGTAGGCGCCACACTGAGAATTTTTTGCTCAGCCTGTGCTGTTTTTTGGGCATATATGGAAAATAATTTTTTGATGATACCGATCACAAATGTTTTTCCGGTTCCAGGGCCTCCTGAGATAATGGTAAATTTTTTTAACAGGGCATTTTTTGCGGCTCTTATTTGAGGCAGCTGATGGTCATTGCCGTGAGGCAGCAATTTCTCCAAGATTTCATCAATCAGGGGCTCATCTATAAAAGAAAGAGACAGCCGTTGGTAAATATTCTCTGACAGGCGGTTTTGGAAATCAAAATATTTTGCAAGATATAATTTTTGAGCTGAATCCAGGACCAGGGGGGTATGAATCCTATCTGAAACCATCAAAGATTTTTTCAATGAACTGACCCAGGTTTCTTTATCAGGATATTTCAAATAGATATCAGCGGTTTCAGACAAAGGCTTTTGTGTACCTGCAATTTCCATTATATTAAGACAGATATGCCCTTCAGACAATGATCGTGAGACAAGCGCGCAGGAAGCGATAACAATGGGATCTGTTTCATTAAAAGCCTCTGCTACGGATTTGGCAAAAAAATAATCCAGCTTTGAAACCAAGTCATATTCAAACAGGACTTCAAGTTCGAATGCAGTATAATTCAATATTTTTCCCCCGGGCTGCCCTTAAAAAACGATACTACTATAAACAATAATTTGCTTGATTGAAATGAATAGATTTATTACTCTTGGCCCATTATTTTTAACCTGAATTATTTTAAAGCCGTCGCAACATGGATACCGCTACCCTGAAATTAGAACTTTTGTTTACGGATCGAAAGCAGATTGTAGAAGACATCACCAGAGTTGTAAGCGCAAACGACCTGAACATTATTTCCATGGAAGTGGAAAATAAAGAAAAAAAAACCCTGATTTATATTGAAACGAAAAGCTCCAGGTTTTCTCCATCTCATAAAACCATTATCTCGAGTTTAATAAAAATCCCCGATCTGATTGAAATTACACAAATTCATTCAATGCCGCAGGAGATCCGGGAAAAAAGGTTAAAGATCGTTCTGGACAGCATCAGCGACGGCATTATTTCCATTGATAAATTCGGTTATGTGACCACCATTAACCGGGTAGCCAAAAAAATGCTGAGTTGGAATCAATTCAATGTGATCGGCAAACATTTATCCTCTCTGCCGGTTGAAAATTATGATTTGATGGAATGCCTCAAAGGCAGGTCTTTTCAAAATCAAAAAAAAAATCTCATAACACCCAACGGACGTTTCCAGTTCTTTTCAGCAGGCGTCCCCATCAGGGATATTACCGGAGAAATAATCGGTGCCATTGAGATCATGAGGGATATGAAAGAAATCAGGGAGCTGGCCAATGAGGTGGCTTATCCCAGTCAATATTCTTTTAGTGATATTATCGGTAAAAGCGGGGCCATCATGGATGCCATATCCTTTGCCCAAAAAATTGCCGTAACCCCTTCCATTGTTTCAATTCGTGGAAACAGCGGCACGGGAAAGGAATTGTTTGCCCGCGCCATTCATGCGGAAAGCGGCGTAAAAGGCGAATTTGTGGCTGTCAATTGCGCTGCCTTACCTGAATCTTTATTGGAAAGTGAACTGTTCGGTTATGAAAAAGGGGCTTTTACAGGGGCTGAAAAAAAAGGCAAGCAGGGATTATTTGAAATTGCAGATAATGGAACCCTATTCCTGGATGAAATCGCTGATATGCCCATGGGAGCACAGGCCAAAATTTTAAGGGTGATCCAGGAAAAAAGCGTTCGAAGAATTGGCGGGATTAAAGAAATTCCGGTGAATACAAGAATTATCACTGCAACCAGCAGATTTATTGAACAAATGATCAAAGAAAACACATTTAGACAGGATCTGTATTACAGGATCAATGTGCTGCCAATCCATGTACCACCTTTAAAAGAAAGATATGAAGACATCCCCTTATTGGCAGATCATTTTTTGTCACGGGCAGCAAGTCAGGTTGGCATTCAACCTAAAAAATTGTCTGAAGCAGCCTTAAACAAATTGTTCAGCCATGACTGGCCGGGCAATATCCGTGAATTGAAAAATGTCATTGAACGGGCTTCCATTATTTCCGATCAAGACCTGATTGATGAAAACTGGATTCTTTTCGGACATGACATTGAGCGGACAATCAAAGGCCTTAAGGCGACTTCTTTTAATGAACTTCAAATCCATTCTTTAAAAGAAATGGTGGGTCTTTATGAAAAAGGGATTCTTAAATCAACTTTGAAAAAATATCCCAGTATCAGAAAAAGCGCCAAGGCGTTAAAACTGTCTCATACCGCCATCATCAATAAAATCAAAAAATACGGCCTCAATTCGGAATAATTCAGGTCGGAATACTTCAGGCTTTCAGAAATCTTGCCACCTGGGGTTTTCTTCTGTCAGTGCCTCTGCGTCGATTGGCTTTGAACGAAAGGTTGACAATAATGCCTTCCCGAATACTGCTTCTTCTGTCTCTATCCTGTTTTCTCCTGTCTCTTTTAAATTTTCTGCTGACGGTTTTTCTTCTTTCGGAAAATCCATTTATCTCATGCGGAGAATCAATTATTTCGGTTCGAACAGGTATTATTTTGTAATCAAATGTCATAACTTCACTAACCATTATATATTTAAACAAACCCTTACCTGTTCATTTGCATCGTCAATTGAGATAAAAGACTTTAATTTTTCTTTTTTGAGTCTTCAATATACTGATTGATTCTTAAAAATGGAATATAGAGGGTATCAATTGTAAGGATATGATTAATCAACCAATTTCGCATTTCCTCGATTACATCAAAGGTCAAATATTCTTCATTTTCCGAAAGCTCGCGGCGCAGGCTGATGGATATTTTGGCAAATTGCCGATGCGCTTTGGCATGAGTATGGAAATCCGGGTACCCTTTCTTCTTTAAATATCTTTCTTCAGTGCTGAAATACAGTTTACTGTATTCATTGATTTCGGTGATGACGTTAATGGCCTCTTTGATATCTGCTTTTTCTTTTTTCATATCAATCAAAAGATTAAACAATTCAAACATCTTTTTTTGATGTATATCGATTTCTTCGACATCCACACTGTATTTTTTTTCCCATTCAATTTTCTCAATATTTCCCATTTCCATCCCCCTTGTTTTTTCTCTCAAAAAAAATTGTTCCAAGTACAACTACGGAAATTAATATGGCCAAAGCCACCACAAATGATATCCCGTTTTTTCCAAATTTTGGATATACAATAAAAGGAACAATATACAAATATAAAATCATATGCAAACTGCCGATAAATATAATCCTTACAATTGTTCTTTTTTTCATTTAAATTGCCTGAAGCAGTTTCTCATGAATATTATCAAACCCTCCATTGGACATAATCAGGGCAAGGTCTTTATCTTTTAATTCCGAAATCAGAAAGCTGAGAAGACTCTCTGTTTTTTCAAAATAATGCGCCTTTATCCCGTTTTTTTCAATATCGGTTATCAGTTGACGGATGGATAACCGTTCCTGATCCGGTATGTTTTTTTTTACAGAGGGCTCACATATACATACCATGTCCGCTCCCGTAAACGCATCAGGATAAGACTCCTGAAAAAACTTTCTCATGCTTGTATTGGTTCTGGGCTCAAACACAGCGATAATTCTGCCTTCTTTATAAAAAGGGATTAGTGCTTTTATCGTTTCTCTAACGGCTGTTGGGTGATGGGCAAAATCATCCATCACCGTGATCCCTTTTTTAATACCCCGGACCTCCTGCCTTCGTTTGACACCTGAAAAACTGCTTAAAGAAGTTTTAATCATCTCATTGCCGATTCCGATCCGTTTGGCTGCAGCAATACAGGCCATGGCATTAAAAAGATTGTGTTGTCCCACACAACCTGTTTCAATTGAAAGGCAATGACCGGGACCTTGAACATCAAAACACGTCCTTGATCCATGTTGTCGGTGATTTGAATAAACCCATTGGGCCTTTTCCCCATAAGTTTCAATGGATGCAGAAGAACCAAAAAGAACTTCTTGTAAATACAAACTGTCATCAAAGGCAATGATATGACTTGATGTTTCATTTTTTTGGACCAGGGCTGAAAATGCCCGTTTGATATGGTCAATATCTGTAAATATATCTGCATGGTCAAATTCAATGCCGGTCATGATGATGATCTCAGGAGCATAATGCATAAATTTTGGGCCTTTATCAAAAAAAGCCGTGTCATATTCATCCCCTTCAATAACCATGTATTTGCCCTGCCCGATCCTGAAACTGGAATTAAAATCCTTTAAAATACCGCCGATCAGAAAAGACGGGTCCATTCCCGCCGTATAAAGAATATGCGCCATGATGGAAGAAGTGGTTGTTTTCCCATGGGTGCCGGTAACAAGAATAATCTTCTTATCCTTTGCAATAAATTCATTTACAGCCTGGGGCATTGAAACATAAGGGATACCGGATGCCAAAACAGCCTGGGCCTCAACATTCTGCCGTGTTACCGCATTGCTGATAATAACAAGATCCGGTGAGTGGTTCAGATGAGATGGGTCATACCCTTGAAAAAGCTCAATTCCCTTCTCCTTTAAAAAATTACTCATGGGCGGGTACACATTCTGATCAGACCCGGATACAGTATACCCCATCTCTTTAAGCGTGCAGGCAAGTGTTCCCATGCCTGTGCCACAGGCTGCAATCAGGTGAATTTTTTTTATCATAATGAATTAAATTTCTGCCATGGCTTTTCTTGCCGCAAGGATTGTCTCATCAATATCTTCATCCGAGTGGGCCAGTGAAATAAAGCAGGCTTCAAATTGGGAGGGCGCAAGATATATTCCCTTTTTAAGCATCAGCCGATAAAATTTTGCAAACTGATCAAGATTGCTTTTTTTTGCATCATCAAAATTATGAACATATTCCCCGGTAAAAAAGAAACCAGCCATGGAACCGGCATGACCTGTCTTCAAGCTTATACCTGCGTCATCCGCTGCTGATTGAAACCCCTTCATCAGCTTTTCGGTTCTTTTTTCAAGAATTTCATACACATTGTCTTTCTGAAGTTCTTTGAGTGTTGCAATACCGGCTGCCATGGCCAAAGGATTTCCTGAAAGCGTCCCGGCCTGGTAGACTTTTCCGACCGGAGCAATATGATCCATAATTTCTTTTTTGCCGCCATAAGCCCCCACAGGCAATCCACCCCCTATGACCTTACCAAAACAGGTCAGATCCGGTGTAATCCCAAACAACCCTTGTGCAGACCCTTTGGACACTCTGAATCCCGTCATGACCTCATCAAAAATTAAAACCGCCCCGTATCTGGACGTATAGGACCGCAACGTTTGAAGAAAACCATTTACCGGCAGAACCAACCCCATATTCCCGGCAAGCGGTTCAATAATGACACAGGCAACCTTGTCCCCGATCTTTTCCATTACCTTGATAAATCCTTCTATATCATTGAATTTCAGGGATAAGGTATTTGAAATAACAGAGTCCGGAACACCCGGGCTTCCCGGAATGCCCAAGGTGGCTATCCCGGAACCGGCAGCAACAAGAAGGGTATCAGCATGGCCGTGATAGCATCCGTCAAATTTGATGATCATATCCCTGCCGGTATATCCCCTGGCAAGGCGAACAGCGCTCATGGTGGCTTCTGTTCCTGAATTCACCATTCGGATTTTTTCCACAGACGGCACCATATCAACGACCAGACGGGCAAGCTCGGATTCAAGCTCTGTGGGAGCACCAAAACTGGTGCCGGTTTCCAAAACATTTTTTAGCGCATCAATGACGCAGGAAGGTCTGTGACCAAGAATTAAAGGACCCCAGGACAATACATAATCAATGTATGGATTCCCATCAACGTCATAAATCTTACTCTTATCTCCATTTCTTATAAACAGCGGTTGCCCCCCCACCGAACTGCAGGCTCGAACAGGAGAATTTACGCCTCCTGGAATCAATTTCTGCGCTTCCAAAAAAAGATGTTCCGACTTTGATGTCTGCATCATTATTTCCTTCATATTTAAAATTTTCATTCAATCATCCATAAAGAGGTTGAATATATCAAACCTGCAATTAAAGGGTCAATCGCTTTTTACAGCATCCTCATATTCAAAAAGCTGTTGACTTTTCAAAGTCAGGCTGTTAGATTTGCCGGGTTAATTTTATGGGCCGTTAGCTCAACTGGTAGAGCAACTGACTCTTAATCAGTAGGTCCTGGGTTCGATTCCCCGACGGCCCACCATAAATAAAAAAAATTGGTTTTCAACCTTAACAGTTGAAAACCTTTTTTTCTTCAAGCGCTCTATCATCAAATGTTTTATTTTTAGTGCGTTATAATCTATCGCTGTGAAATTTATTTCTGCTCTTGATTTATTTTATTTCATAATATATTTACAAAAATAACCCCCGAGAGATATACCCTACTGTTTTTATTTCCTTTTCCTAATATTCATATTCTTATTCTCGGCATAAGGGGTACCAAAAAAATGAATTGAAAAGGAGGCATCATGAAAGAAAAAATCATAAAAATCATTATTATCGGATTTTTCTTCATTAGCGTGGCAACGAATACAAATGCTACGACCATCTGGCTTGATAAGGTCGATTTAACAAGCGGTTGGCATGACGTTAACAAAACCGGAACCGATGATATCTGGCTCTGCTGGGCAGCAGGCGCTTCAAATATGCTTTCCTATACAGAGTGGTGGGGCGGACCATCTCTTGTAACGGAAACCCAAATATTTAAAACTTATAAAAGCTATTGGAATGATGCTGTTGGAAGCCCTTATTTTGGGGTTGACTGGTGGTTTACGGGAAGCAACGATAAACAAGGAATTAATGGATGGGCACAGCTTACCGACACCTCTCACACCGGTTTTTTTTCAGATGCCTTATTTAATAGTAATTATAGTTGGAAAAACTACAGCTCATTAAATGATATCTACTCCTATATTGATAAAGATTGGGGCACTTCCATCAGAATTTCGAAAGAAAATCTGGGCCACATTCTGACTGTCTGGGGTATTGATCAGGAGAACAAGAAAATCTGGGTTACAGACTCGGATTTATTTGACGGAAACACGGATAAAACTCTGGAAGAGTATACAATTAATAATGATGGAACATTCACCTATCGAAGCAATAACTGGACGATCAATGAGGTTCATGGCCTTTCAAAAAACTTAAAGCATGTCCCCCCTGTACCGGAACCTTCTTCGATGGTTCTAATTTTTACCGGCATTATTTCTTTTCTGCTTCTGGAAAGAAAGAAACTCTATAAAAATTGGCTTCCCAGGGATTAAAGATATCTGAAAAAACTTTACCTTGACCGTGCGCTTTTTGATTTTTCATATCAAAAAGCGCAACTTCTGTCCTGAATTGAAGCGAGATCCGAGTGGTTTCCCCTTTAACAATTTCATCCGCCCTGTCTGATGGGTTTTTTATCAGCCCGAGATAAAGATCTTTCCCGTTTTTCCAGAAGATCGCTTCAATCATATTGGTCAGTCTATCTTCTTCTTTAATCAGAACCTTTGGATAGATCGCAGCTTCCTCAAAGATATCTGAGACAATTTTCCGCCATTGATCCCCATAGCCTGAAAATCTCTTTTCCGTACTCCAGTATTCCAAAGGAGACAAGTTCAGATAGTAAACCCGGCCCAATCCATACTTATTCCGGGAAAGATATTTTTGGATTCCCCGCTCAACCTTTACCAGATGTTGGACATAATCGGCCCCTTTGTAAAAGGTAAATCGATCCAAAAAATAAGCCGAGTGTTTTTCAGCATCAATTTCCGTAACCCCTTTGCCGTTCAGATAGCCTGCAGCATCATCCCGCCGGATACCAAATACATCATCCAAAGCGCCCTTTTTCCTGAATTTTCCATGTTCATCAAAAATGCCGCACATATAATCGGAAACCAACACTCCACCCTTTTCCACATACCTTTTGAATATGTCTGCCTCCTTATCAGAAAGACAAACCGTCTTTGGCAGGATAATCACTTTGAATCTATCATTCAGATCAATACGATCCCGGACCACATCCAGATAATTAATAAAATCATATTGCAGGCCCAAATCCTCGATGGTTTTACACCAAACCTGTCGCAACACCCCGGAGGACTGGTTCTCATTATCAATGGAACTGAGCCGGTTCGGCCAGGTTCGGCCATGCACCAGTGCATCCATGACCCAGCTTGCCTGAATGCTAGGATGGGAATAATAGATGCCAATGGGGTCAGAAATAAACCGTGAATTCGGACCGATGATATGCCGGCTGATGGGTCCCTGAACAGCTTTAAAAATTTCTGAAAGGGATGAAATATGGTCTTCAGCCCGCTTTTTACCCTCTTGCTCCCGAAACCATCCTTCCGGCCAGGCAATGGCGCCGCTGTTCCCGTGTAAAAGATAATACCACAGGAACCAGGCATCCTTTTTCCAGCTCTTTTGTGAAAAAAAGGTCTGCATTCTCATTTTCCCGGACCCATTCCAGAACGAACGCAATATTTCATCTGTCCCATGGGTATCATAGGCTTCTATCCATTGGACCGATTCCGACAACAACCCGTAATCATAACCGCCCCAGGGTGATGGTGCCTGAGCCCCGACAAATCCGGCCGGCCGAAGCGGATCTATTGTATTTGAATAGTTTACCAGATCCAGAATAACCTCAGCAAAATGGATATCCATAAAATGCCGGAAATCCATCCAGGAAGAAAGATTCCAATTTGAAAAATTTTTATGAGACAGGGTTGTGCGAATGGTTTCAAACCCTTGGGGCATGACATCTGTGAATGATTTGAATCCACTGCCCCATTGTGAATTTAAAGCTGTGATCACACCATATTCTTTTTTCAGCCATCCCCGGAATTGGGCCAGTGTCAGCGGATGGATATCCACATCTCCAGGATTTACAAAGGTTCCCAGGGATACCTCATCATCCAGGGCATAGGCCACGACCTTGCCTTTTTTCACATCTGAGATATTGTCGTGGATGTGTTTTTTAATCTCCGCGATCACTCTCGTGTCGGAAAGACAGACCGGACGCTCCAGAAGGCCCGGCTTTTTTGTCACCTCTTCTCTGTCCTTTCCTTTCAGATACAAAAACCCCTTGTCAGCCACATGATCCGCATAAAACGGAAAATCATTTTCTACCGAAAACCGGATTCTATCATGCTGCCCTTTTCCCCGGTCAATATGGAATCCGCCAACGTTCAACTCCCTGTAGATCTCATAATCCTTGATGACATCCGTCTGATACTGCCAGATAAAAATCCGAAAACCACTAACTTCTGTTTTTATTTCAGCAGCCAAACCCGGCAATGCCATCAGAGCGAGAAAAAAGAATAAAAACAACCATTTTAAAGTATGATTTAGATGCATCAATTTAGGTCCTTGACTTGAAAGACATTAAAATTAAAATAGTTTAAAAGCTTAATTGCTTAATTGATTAAAGAAGGAACGGTGATGTCAACGTCAACAATAATGAAAATAAGCCATCAGGGACAAATTCGTATACCCAAAAAAATTATGATTACTCTCGGGATAGAAGAAGGTGACCATCTTGAAGTGGATGTTGAAAAAAACCAGATTGTCCTGAAGCCCAGAAAACTGATTGATCCTTCTCAAGGATGGCATTGGACAAAAGAATGGCAGGAAATGGAATCAGAAGTGGATGAAGAGATTGAAAAAGATCACTTATCTGAAAAATTCGAGTCTGTGGAAGAAGGACTAAAATGGTTGAAGAAGTAAAAACCTTTCAATTCAGCAGACGATTCAAAAAAGAATATAATAAGCTGCCCAAAGAAATCCAAAAAGGTTTTGACGAAAAATTATCTCTATTTTTGACGATATTCTTAACCGACAGTAGATGATTGTTCACAGCTAATGTGTATAAAAGACATCATGATGATCATATAATATATAAACGCAACTCTTGGGGCATCAATGGGAGTATCGGTTAACCCAATCACCTGAAAACCAATTATTGCGGCCAATAAAACCGTTGGGAAAATCTGACCCTGCAAAACCCCTTGAAAATTTTTCCATGATGCAACTGCCGTTAACACCAAAATTCCAATCACACCCAGCACCCCTTGCTCGAAAAAAAAGTGCAGCACTATATTCTTCGTGTGCCAGGCCAGATGTTCAAACTCATTATATGAAAACCAGCGTTGGCCTCCTTTTTCATAATCTCCGTTTTTAATTATATTTTTACCGGATTCATTGATCAGAGAGACATCATCAATATCAATATCAGTTCCGTTTTTGGCATTGCGGACCAGAAAGACCTGGGGCCAATTTGAATACCAATCAGATTTTTGAATGATATTTTTTTCAATCACCAACTGGTAGGGTTTCCATTGACCTCTGTATTCATTGTCCAGTTTTATCTGATAATATTTACATCCGGCAGCATGCAAAAGATTCCTATGGCAGATCCTGAGCGATAGGATTGAATCCTTTTGATTTGTCCTGACCTTAAGATTTAAAATATATTTTTGATTTTCATCTTCGCTCAGAAAAAATCGTTGCCCAAGCTCCATATCTTTTCCGCCCGATAGCCGGAGAAATCCATTGCCATATTCGTCTCTATATGAATAGCTGCCGAGTTCCCGGCTATATTTATCTTTTTGAAAAAAATATCTGGGAAAGCTGCCCACCCCCATACCGGTTACAATGGTTGAAATATCATCATCCATAGCATTTAAAACATTTTGCCAATGATAAATCCTTCCTGAACCGTCTTCCGTCGCTGTAGAAAACCGGACCTGCATCCTGTTGCCAAAAACCATGGGGATTGAGATGCCGAAAACAACCACCAAAGGAATAAACACCCCAATAAACTCAACGACCTTTTTTTTGTTTGCGATTATCCTGCCAAGGCCGGTACAGATGGAAAAAATCATCCATGATCCTACAAATGAAATCACAACAGCTTCAAAAAAACCTGTCTCAACCCATTTGCTTGTAATCATGCCCTTGGTCATCAAGCCAAAACCGCAGAAAAATACAAATAACCCCGATAAAAGAAACAGAATTTTTCCAAAACGAAGTGACAAAATACCGATTAAAGAGCCACCAAAAATTATGAAAATCCCTGAAAATAGAGATAGATAACCACCTTTCTGAAACAAATAAACAAGCAGGCCTATAAAAAACAAGAGCAGTAAAAACAAAATCAGATAAAAAAACAGTGTCTTGTCCCTATTTTTTCTATAATTACCGATACTGACACTGAATATAATAATTAAAAACGAAATCCCTAAAGCTGCATAGGTTATTCTTGTAAAGGTCGTAGCAATAATATACAAGCCTGAGCCTAAGGCCAGTACTGCCAGAAAGCCTTTTATTAAATGACTAAACGTCCATTCCATTTTCTTTGAAGTTTCAATCCAGATAAAATATGCGCCCAGCGGGAATACCCATGATAGAGCAATATATCCGTCAATGGCTGTTCCACCGGTGTTCATTTCTGAAAATAGTGCGGTTATCCTGTATTCCGATGAAAAATCCAATAAATTGCGCAATAATTCATATCGGTTGGTTGCATTAAGGAGATCATTTATAACACCGCGTTCCCAGAATACAATGATACAGACACCTATGACGCCGAACATAAATCCCGTCATAATGTGTTTAGTCGCAGCTTCTTTATCCTTTAAAAAACAAAAATTGATTGCAGGCATTAAAAGAATCGTCCACAAAAAACTTCTTCCAATTCTCAAGCTGTTAAAATGGCTTAGATAATTTGATAAATCATTGGGCTGTAGCGGACTTAAAGGCAGCATCCCTTTAAACAGACTCACCATAATTGAGATTAAAAAAAGAATCACGCATACCCATGACAATTTATCCATACTGCTAAAGACATTTTTTGAATAATGACCTTTCCATACAGACACAGCCACAGTAGCAAGCAAAAATAAATCAAATTCTTCAAATAAAACAATCCCGCTCCATGGTGCAAGATTGAGAAGCGGCAAAACAGCAGGTATAAAAAACAATGCAAAAAAATTGAATCGCCACAAGAACAATGCATATATAGCAACCCCTGTGGATAAGCCCATTTTCCAAACAGGAAAATATAAGCCCCCCAAAACGGCTGCAAAAAACAAAAAAAGTGCAATGCCTTTTTTAATCCATAAAAGAAATTTTCTATTCTGCCTCAATTAAATTATCTCCGGGCCTCTTTTTACATGCGACACCACATACCGGTATTTGCCGGATGCATCCCTTGGAATTGAATCAGTCATGGAAATTCTAACATTAACACTATCTCCCATTCTTTTTTTAAAACCTTTTACAATTCGTTCAGCACCATTGTCAGGATAAATGTCTTCATGAACCTTGAGAAGAACCTCAACCTCATCAATTTTATGCTGAATGATTTTAAATTCATCAACACCCTCGATATCCCGTACAACATATATTATGGAAAGTGCGTGCTGCCATCTTCCATCCGGTGTTACCACAAAGTCAGTGGTCCGGCCCTGGATATTCTGTATCGTCCGCCATGTTCTGCCACAGTCACACCCGTTGATACCGGGCTGGGCAACATCCCCGGTCTGATACCGGATAAAAGGCATTCCCCAGGCATCCAGGTGGGTTAATACCACCTCACCTTTTTCTCCTGCACCTACCTCTTTTCCGTTTTCAAGAAACTCAACAATATAATTTGGTTCAATGATATGATATTTTCCTTCTTGACATTCATGACAAACAAATCCGCCTTCCCGGCTACCATAGCAATCCGTCACCGGAACACCCCCAAAGCTTTTTGAAATAGTTTCCCGCTGATGGTCATATAAAACTTCGGCAGTAGAAAAAACAACCTTAATCCCTTCCTTGTCCAGTCTATATCCCAATTTAGCAGCCATCTCGCAGAACAGGGCAACCGTGCTTGGGTATCCAAACACACACTTGGGTTTAAAAGCCCTTATTTTTTTTATCATATCCGGAACCTGCTTTTCAGATATTTCAAAAGCACTGATCAACAGATCATTGGTCAACATATCCCGGATATCTTTAATCTTATCCTGCTTGGTGATTTCCAGAGGAGATCCCCATAAATACAATTCCTTATCACCGATATCAATATCCCACCATCCATGGGTCAGCGCTCTGGCGGCCGCATCATAAGCCTGGCGACGCCTGTCAAAATAGAATACAAGGGGCTTGCCCGAAGACCCCCCTGTATTGTACCGATACAATCCGCCAGGTGAATCCTTCCACTTCATGTCTTCAAGGTTTTTCCGAATTTCTTCCTTGGACAGTAATGGAAGCACCTTGAAATCATCACTGGTTGTCATCTTTCCCGGATCAAACCCAGCATCTGCAAATCTTTTCTTATAAAAAGGAACATTTTTTTGAGAATGAATCAATAATTCTTTTAATTTAAAAAATTTGAGTTCCTCTAATTTGTCAAAAGAAAGATACTGAGCCTTTTCAAGGAGATCTAAAAATTTATAAGTATCCCTTCCCAATATTTTTTCATGCAATGGAAAAATTAAATACTTAACAAATTTACTGTACATTTTTACCCCCTTTGCTTCTTTGTATTTGTGGGAGATTCCTATAAAAGCAACAAGGCTCCTAAAAGAAATCTTTCAAGAGCCTTGTTACCGGTAAAAATCGAACCTAAGACATTATTATTCATATCGCATTATAGGCAGCTTCATATTTCTGCACCATGGCATCAATTGAGAATTTATCAACAGCTATATCACGCCCTCTTTTACCATGATGTATCGCCTTATTCGGATTTTGAATATAATCCATAATTTTTTCCGCAATCTGGGCAGAACTTCTCGGGTCCACCAGAAACCCGCTCATACCGTCTTCGACCAACTCCGGATTGCCCCCCACATTCGAAGCCACCACTGGCAGGCCCGTAGCCATCGCTTCCAGGATGGTATTGGAAATACCCTCGTTAAAAGAAGGGAGAACAAACAGATCCAGACTTTTCATCAAGAGGTCCGTGTCAGACCGGTAACCCATGAAATAGACATTTTCCGGGGGATCAGCTTTCAGGCGATTCATTTCCGGACCGTCTCCGATAACCATCAGCCTGGCTTCGGGATGGGCTTGTCCAACCATGGAAAAAGCTTGAAAAAGCGAAAAATGATTTTTAATGGCATCCATTCTCGCCACAATCCCAACCAAAAAATTTTCAGGTTGAAACCCCAACTGGATTTTTATCTCTTTTTTTTGTTCCTGGTCCAAGGGCCTAAACCGAACCGTATCAATTCCATTATAAATCTGAATAACCGGCTTCCCAACTTTAATATCACGCTTCAGCCAATGCTCAATCTGCCTGGACACACAGGTGTATTGGCTTACCAAAGGCGCTGTCAGCCTCCGGCCCCACCTTCTTTTTAAATTTGTTCCATGAGGATCAAACATATCCCATCCATGCTCACCGTGAATAATGGTCTTGACCCCGGCAAGCTTTGCCGCCAGAATACCATCCATGCCGCTCCAATTCCGGGTATGGACTATATCCGGATTGATACGTCTGATAACTTGGGCTAAATTCCAGATAAACCCGGCCGAATTGCCGTGCTGCTTATTCAGAACAATAATTTTTGCAGGCCTTTTTAAAAATTTTTCAGATTCGCGATTGCCGCAAAGACTGATGACGGTATGCTCAATATCCAGCGATCCATGATTGATCAGGGTGGTAATCCCTTTTTCAAGGCCGCCGATGCCAAAGGAATAAATCACATGAATGACTCGTATAGATGTCATCGTTAATAAAATATGTCATCCATGGGCTACCTCTTAATCGCTTAGATATAGTCCCCAAAATTCTTCTGCTGAGTTGTTTTTTTGGGTCTGGCCTGGTTTATTGGCGTTGAAAAAACGACATTGCCTGATTATGGATCTGGTGGGGATATTAAATTAAGATTTGGCTAATTGCAAGTTCAAGTTTCAGATAAATGGATTCTGGGATAGAGAGCAGCTCAAGGACTTTTTCCAATTTTTTTATTTCCCTGCCCTGAGCAACAGCTTTTTTCAGGTCTTTTCTGAACCTGTTTGTCGGTCGAATCGGTAACATCAGTCGATCATATCATCAAACATATCTGCTACACTGTCATATTTTTCCCCAATTCCCTTCCTAGCTTCATCCATAGCTTGTATGGTATCCTGATTTAAAATACGTAAATCAAATGGCAGGCCTTTATGGGTTATGATCTGTCTGTAAAAAAGTTCGTGAGCTGCTGATATCGACAAACCTAATCCTTTGATGATGCGCTCAGCCTCTGTTTTCACTTCCGGAGTTATCCGTGTATGCGTCATTGCAGTCTTGGCCATGATTTAATCTCCTGAATGTATATCAAAATGATACATATTGTGGATCTGTTTGTCAATTTATCACTTTCCAAAATTCTTATGCCAGAGGTTCAGCATCATGATGATCCAGAGTTCTGTGGACCGGTTTCTCAGCCCCCGCTGGTGCTCATTCCAGAATTTTTCCAGCATGGGTTTTTCCAGGTATTGGCGGCTGGCCCCGCCTTTTAAAACCAGATTGCCGCCATACTCCTTTAAATCCGTTCTCAGCCATTCTTCAACCGGAACCCCAAACCCCATTTTCTTTCGATAAAGAATATCGTCGGGCAGATATTTTTTCAGGGCTTTTTTAAAGATATGCTTTCCGTCTTTGCCCTTCAACTTATATTTTGATGGAATTTTGGCCGCATATTCCATAAACACATGATCCAGAATCGGGCATCGAACCTCCAGAGAAACAGCCATACTGGCCCGGTCCACCTTGGTCAGAATATCGTCACACAGATAAGTCTTGATATCCAGATATTGAATCTTTGACAAATGATCAATGGCTGGTGCTTTTTTATACAGATCATAGAACAAATCCCGAGTCTGATAATCTCCGATTTCTTTCAGAATATCCGGGCTGATAAGCTTTCGTTTTTCTTCACCATACAAGGCACTGACACTAAAATAATAAGCATCCACCGGGTCCCGGGCCACATTGGATATAAAGGCCTTGCCTCTGAAAATCTGGGGAAGATAATCGGCTTTGGGATAGAGCCTGCCAATAGTTCCGAATACCGGGTTTCTCAGAAAAGCCGGAACCAGATTGCGCACAGCATTTTCCCGCATATCAAAATAATACCGCCGGTAACCGGCAAAATTTTCATCCCCGCCATCACCGGATAAAGAAACCGTAACATTCTTTCTTGCCGTTTCAGACACATAATAGGTCGGAACAGCCGAAGAATCTGCAAAAGGTTCATCATAATGCCAGGCCAGCTTTTCAACAATGGGAACCGCCTCGGGTGTAACATGGAATTCATGATGATCCGTGTGAAACAGGTCCGCCACTTTCCGGGCAAAGGCTGCCTCATTATACTTTGCCACACTGAAGGATATGGAATTGGTTTTCACAGGGCTGGTCGAGCCTTTTGCCATCAATGCCACCACACCGGAGGAATCCACCCCTCCGGATAAGAAAGCGCCCAGGGGAACTTCACTGATCATCCTGATCCGGGTGGATTCTTCCAGGATATTCAAAAGGTCCTCCATCATCCGGGATTCGCTCAGCTCATTGTCCGGGAAAAATGACAGATCCCAATAGGATTCCACCTTTATCGAATCAGCCTTTACCAAAGCCCAGTGACCGGCCGGAAGTTTTTTAACGGATTTGAAAATGGTTTTCGGCGCCGGAACATACAACAGGGACAGATAATCATAAAAAGAGGTATAATCGATCTGCCGGGAAACTTCGGGTGCCTGGAGGATCACCTTGATTTCAGAACCAAAGACAAACCGCTTAGGATCATCCAGATAATATAAGGGTTTTTTGCCCACCCGGTCCCGTGCCAGAAAAAGCTGCTGTTTATTTTCATCCCACACGGCAAAGGCAAACATGCCCCTCAGCTTTTCTACGGCTTTTGTCCCCCACTCTTCCCAGGCATGAATAATAGCTTCAGTATCGGATTTGGTACGGAAGATATGGCCCCTGCCCTCCAGCTCCCGGATCAACTCCTTGAAATTGTATATTTCCCCGTTAAAGGAAATCCACACAGACCCATCTTCATTGCTCAATGGCTGCTGACCCGTGGCAAGATCAATAATGCTCAACCGCCGATGACCCAGCCCCACCGATGCCTTGTCATTGACAAAATATCCTTCCTCATCCGGACCCCTGTGAATCAGGGTCCGGGTCATGGCTTCAAGCAAAGACCGTTCAACAGTCTGCCCGTTTTTATAAAATATGCCTGCAATACCGCACAAAATTCATTTCTCCTCTAAGATTTCTCTGAATGTTTGTACTACTTCATCCGCCACATTATCCCAGCTTCTCTGAAGGGCATAGGCGGCAATCTTTTGATTGTCCCAGCGATGTTCCAATGCCTTTTTCATCATGACATTCAAAGCTTCTGAATGATCGAAGGGAACCGTATAGCCCAGATCGTCATGGGCAATTATTTCTTTTACACCACCCACATCGGTTGCTACCACCGGCGTACCGCAGGCCAGGCTTTCCACAATCACATTGGGCCAGCCTTCATTGGCTGTGGCCAGAACAAACACGTCTGCGGCAGAATAGTAAAACGGCAGCTTTTCCGGAGGCTGAAGACCTTCAAACCGGACCATATCTTCCAATCCAAGCTCTTTGACCAGTGATTTGAGCTCCCGTGAATAATCTCCTTCAACCGAACTGCCGCCCACAATAAGAAACTGCAAGTCGCTGAAACTCTTTCTCAATTCAGGCAACTGCTGAATGATCCGGTGAAACCCTTTTCTTTTGACAAGCCCCCCGACGGAAAGGATGGCTTTTGAATTTTCGGAAATTCCCAAACCGGCTCTTGAATCACTCCGGCTGCGAGGATAAAAAATATCCGTATTGATACCGTTGGGAATGACTTTGATTTTTCCGGGATCAGCACCCAACCCCAACGCAACATCTGCAAGAGACCGGCTGACCGATATGATCCTGTCTGCTTTCTGAAAAACCCATTTCATCTGCCACCTGCGGTAAAACGACCTGGCATAGGGAACCTCCGTCCCTCTCAAGGTAACGCAGAAAGGAAGCCTGAACTTCCAGGTGAGCAGCATTGCCGCAAACCCGTCAGGATAAGCAAAATGAACATCGATGATATCGATGTGGTGTTTTTCAATTATTTCTTTTATCGGCTTTAGTATGCTTCGATAGTAAAAATATCCGTCTAAAAATTTGAACAAACCCGGGAGGCAGAAAAAACGTAAATATTCAATTGTCAGATTCTCTCGGACCTCCACCCCCTTTTGAACAGGCCGGAATTGCTTTTTAAAGAATCTGACAATCCAGTCAAAAGGTGACCACGGGAAGGGAGATACCACATAAACGAACTCCTTCCGGGCGGCATGCTTCATCCGTTCAAATACAAACAGTCCGTAGAAAGGTAATTCTTTGCTTGGGAATACGGAAGATAAGGTTAAAATATTCAAAGAAACTTATCCGTTTTTATGATGGGCATGTTCCAGATATATCCAGAATCCCGTCCACGAAAGCTCTTCCGGCGGTATCATTCTGAAGCCCTTTGCCAGCTTACGGTATATATGGTCTATCTTGTTTTCATCAATTCTACCTGTGGGAGTCAATTGTTTAATGCTGAGATTAACTTTTGTTGCAAATTCTTTATAACAGTTCACGCGCAACCGGTTAGGAAATCCTTTATGACTGTACATTAAGCGGTATATGAAATCAGGCCAGGTAAGAAAGTCAAAATCCGTATATCGGTCCAAACCATGGCTTTTTAAATCTACCTGATGCAATGATTGCCCTTTTTCTTTCAGATTCTGCTTAACGTCAAGCATTGTTTTTTCCAAATTGTTGACGTGCTCCAGAACCGCACGGGAAATAATCAAATCATATTCGTTTTTGGATCCGGACAACCCATTTTGTGTGACTTTATAGCTGATTGCATCTTCATTAAACCCACTTATTGCCCCCCCCCCCCCCGGTTCCTTTTGAAAGCTTTGTCTGCCCTCTTTTTCTTTTCACCCTTTAACGAATCAAGCAAATGGTTGTAGATTTTAATATTTTTGCTTGAAAAATTGGAAAGAGGAAAGCGATCCACACAGTGGACGAGTTCTGCGCCATTGGCATAAAATAATAGCGCCACTCCTAAAACATCACCAGGCCCGTATTCTAAAACTGTCTTCCCCTTTAAAAAAGCCTCCATACCATTTTCATCCAGACCAAGGAAGTTTCGATAATCACTGAAGCAATCCATAAAATAATCTGCAACCGCTTCCGTGCTCACATCTTCGCTGCCACGCCCGGTCTGCTTTGTGACTTTAACATAAATGCCAGGTGCAAATTTCGCCAACATGTTCGATAAAAAAGCCCTAAAAAAAATCACACTGTCTTTCCAAATGGATTTAGTAACCATTTTTTCTCTGATTTTCATAGGCCTGATAAAGAAAAACCTTCATCAAAGCGCAAACACTAATTAATTGATAAAATATCTCCCAATATGCGACTCCAAGGAAAGCTCCTCCCACGGCATAGGCGCCCAAGGAAATCTGAAGAGCTTCGGCGTAGTGTTTTATCCATTCCATACCTTCCACCATAAGGGCTTTTTTACGCAACCCGGACAACATTATCATGGTGCCGAACAGAAGAAAAAGCCACAATCCCAATGCAACAAATCCATGTTCGCCTAAAATTTCAAAGTAAGCGCTATGAACATCACGCTTCCAATCTAGGAAGGTTTCAAAACCGCCACCAGTCAGAGGGTTAATCAATGCACGCCGCCAGGCATAGCTCCAGGCCTCAATCCGTCCCATGGCAGAAGCATCTTCCTCATAGGTTTTAATGGTATCCATACGATCGAACCATTTATCTGGAAGATTCGGTATGGCCACTACCAGTCCAACAACAACCAACGGGATCACCAGCCATTTACGCCTACTGCGATATAGAATAGCAACTATAACTGCCATTAATGTTAATAAGCCCCCACGCGACCAGGAACTTATTACAGAACAGGCGGTAAAAAAGAACATGACATAAAAAAAATATTTAAATTTTTTATTCGAAATTTCATGAGCACACAATAAAATCAACGGCAGCACAATGTTGAGTGCCAAAGCGATTTCATTGTTTCCACCATAAAATGTGCCTGGCGGACCCCAGACCTGATAGTTAAAACCCGTTCCAAAAGCAAAAATACCACCTTTCAGGCCTATTAGTCCAAAGGACAGGGCGATTGTAAAAACAAGGATTTTTAGTTTGTAAGGAGTGTTAATCAACCAAAATGTTGGAAAAATACCGATATAGATCTTTAAAACTTTGACCCATTGATCTTTTGCTGCTCCAGGGAAATCCGGCATTAAAAAAGTGGTCAAGGTAAACCAAGCAATTAAAACAAGAAACAAAAGGGTTTCTCGGGTCAGGGGGAATGTTTGACGATCCTTAGTCATAAACGTCCCAATGGCTGTTGAAAAAATCACAATAAAGTAAACAGGCATCGATTGAGAAAACCCCCAAGCATACCGATGCGGGTTCAGGTAGGCTAACACAGCCAGAGCCAGAACCCCTATCCAGGGACGAACCAGACCCAAAAAGGATACCCCAATGGTAAATGCCAGAACGAGAATGTCTCTCATGAAATGATATCATCCATGGCGATGGAAGTCTTCTTTCTCAGGACTTGAACAAAGATCAGAATAAAGGGATTCATAACGCTTGGCCAAAGCCTCCAAAGAATATATTCGTTCAGCATATCCTCGCGAATTCAGTCCTAACTCAGCAAGATCGCTTGACAATAATTTTTGCAGTGCAATTTTCAAGCCTTCGGAATCATTGGGTGGAAATAAAAAACCGTTTTCTCCATCCCGGACCAAATCACTGCATCCACTAACCGTGGTCGTAACACAAGGTAGGCCTGTGGACAGGGCCTCCAAGACCACATTCGGCATGCCTTCATTTGTTGATGGTAGAATATAAAAATCAGCCATCTGAAAATAATCTTCTATACAATCAACATGACCTACAATCTTCACATTGTTAGGATGCGAATCGGCTATCTTTGTAAGGCTCTTCAAAAATGCTCCATCAGTATCTTCACGGCTCTGAGGGCCTACGGCCACGAGGCGGGCATTTGTGCCGAAGCCATTAGACCGAACCCATTCCTTAATCAGCCAACCAATATTTTTACGCTGATCAAAAACACCAACGGTTAAAGCAACTAACTGATTTTTCTCCAAATTCAATAACTGCTTTTTATCCTGCTTAGCAACAGCCGACAAAGGCCGAAAACGATCCGTATCAACGCCATTGGGCAGAAAAAAAACTTTGGCAGCCGGAAAGTTCAACTTTCCGAACTCTTCCTGCAGTTCCCGACTGATGGCGATATAAGCGTGAACTTGCTTGAGAAATAAACGATGCAATTTTCCCGACACGCCCTTATCGATACCGGCCAAATCATTATCAGCCAAACTAGTTTTTACGATACTCTTTTTCCTGAATAAACGTCCGAGTGGACCTACAAAACTGTTATAGTAATAGGCACCGTGGCTGTGGAGAATGTCAAAATCATTCCTTCTGCGCCACAGGAAAGTGAAAAAATTCCACAAAAAAGCAAATTCGCGATGCTTGCCACTCCCTTCCTTTATACGCCAGACCTTAAAACCCTCATGTTCTTCGGAAAAAAATTCTTTCTCCCTTCGAAGGGTTATAAATTCGATGTGATGTCCACCATTACGAAGCTGCTTCGCTAAAGCCAAAGCTTGTTTGGCAGCACCACTATAATGTGGAGGGAAAAAAGTAGCATACATCAGTATTTTCATAATTAATCTATTCAGAGGGAACCTTGTCTAAACCCGCTATTATTTTAAACGTACCAATGAGTTCGCTGAAAAACGATTCAAAACCGAATCTCAAAAAAATTAAAAACCCAACAACCCCGCTTAAAATTGAACAGGGTAAGATAATGTAATTATTAATGCTGAAAAAACTAAAAAAGGCCATAATTAAATAGGCTGAAATCATAGCTATTACTGTTGAAACTATTACAGGCCAACAGGCATTAAACAGTTCGCTTAAGGACAAATTAATCATTTTTATACCCATATAAACAAAATAAAAATTGGGCAGCGTGGAAATAAGCATGCCGATGGCAACACCAGTAATGCCATACAGGTAGCCGAACAAACAAACCGCCATAATTGTAAAAACCAATGTAATTATACTGAATTTAAATGGAATATCCGGTCTGTCTTTACATTGAAAAATATACCGAACTGAGTTAGTAGTGCATTTAATGACCATGGCAACGCATAAAATTTGCGTTGGTTGTATAATGGGCAACCATTTATCGCCCCATAGAACAGGTACGGCAATTTTCGCGGTCACTGCCAGGCCTCCCAAAGCAGGCAGACAAATCAGTGAGATGAACTTCATCCCTTTGATATAACCAGCTTTAAGCCTTTCTTCTGATTCAGACACTTTTGCCAATGTGGCAAACATTACCTGGCCTAATGGAAAGGATATCCTTGCTTCAAAAAGGGAAGGTATCCTATAGGCGAATTCATAAAGCCCCAGCATGCTTGCGCCCAGTATTCTGCCCACCAGAAGATAATCAATGTTTTCTTTAAAATAAACAGTAATGGAATCCCCGAGGGCATTGATACCATATCGAAATAAGTATCGGAAACTTTCTTGATTGAAAGTGAATTTAGGCCTCCAGGCAGCCAACAGGAAAAACCAAAAATTACTCCATAACGATGCGAATACATGCGCAAATACAAGTGCCCAATAACTTTTGATCCAGGTAGTCACCAACACAACAGCGATTGAGGATTCGAGCAGGCCCATACTAAGATTAACATAAAACATTTGTTTGAAATGCAATCGTTTGTTTAACAATGCGTTCCCAACCACACCCATTATCTGGATCAGGAAGGTGAAAGAGATAACCCTTATAATGTCAGCGACACGGGATTCGTTAAAAAAATAAGCAAAAATAGGAGCACAGCCAAATGCGATAAGAAACATTCCAATGCGGAGCACGGCAAATGTCCAAAAGGCAGTTGATAGGTCTTCTTCGGTTAAATCTTTTTTGGCAATAATTCCAATCCCCATTCCAAGAGAACCAATGCGTAAAATAAATTCACCAAGCAAAAGGCCCATTCCATAAATTCCGAAATCTTCCGGGAATAAGGCACGGGCAAGAACCATGCTGGCAACTATACGGATAAGAGTTTGGATGCCTCCGCCAAAGACCTGGTAAAACGCTCCTCGGCCTGAAGTTTTAACAAGGTTTTCATTCTCATTCATTTGGGGAGAAACTATTGTTGAAGTTTTTACGGGGACTTCCTTTCTTCTATATCAGAACAAAATAAGTTTCAAAGCGTATTATAAAAATTCTCGTACCAGGCTTGGAAAACTACCAATCCCCAAATTTTAAAATCATTTTGAGTGTTCCCTTCAATGAATTGATCTACATACGGCCTCAATACTGTTTTGTTGAAAAAACCATTCAGCGAAAGAGAGTGATCAGATAAATATGTTCGTGTCAATTCAAAGTTAACAGCACGTAAAAGATCGGCAAACGGGTAATCAAACCCTTGTTTGGGTACATCCCAGATTTCTTTGGGTATATATACATTTAATAATTCTCTGAACAACACCTTTGAGGTGCACACTGCATAGCGATGTTTCATGGGAAGCTTGCGTACATATGTGCGGATGGTTCGGTCAAAGAAAGGGAAGCTGATATCCGGTCCGAAAATAGAAGAACAGAAATGAATCCTGTCATCGGGCAAAGCACCCATCAGCATACTGTAAAGTTCATACGGTGTTTTATCCGGGTTGTCATGATAGACGTTGTAAAACATGGTGTGGTTCAAATGACATTCCTGTCCTGTCAATGCGGCAATTTCATCGCTGGACCAACTTTTCCATCTTATCAAGAGCTGCCATGCATCCTGAAAATCAAACAGATCTTTTTTTGTAGCCGTTTTTGAGTTGAGAGAAAGCGCCCTGGCGAGCAATAACCGAAGTTTTTTTGGAATATGCCGTGAATAATTGAGGATAAAGTGAACATGCCTGGCCGGCATTACACCAATGAGGGTATCAGCACCTGTTCCATCCAGAATTAAATCGAAACTGTTCCCTATTTGCTTGAAACACTGGAAAGTCGGGATAATAGCCGGGTCCGCAAATGGCGATGGCACATTAGAACAGTATTCAATCAAAGCGGACATATCTTGTTTGGTTGTAAATTTTAAAACTTCATGCTTGATTCCCAGATGTGCACTGACCTTCCGTGCGATAGGCGATTCGTCATAACGCGGATCATGAAAGCCAACCGTTACAGCTGTAATGTCATTTCTGACGTTGGCAGCCGCAGCACAAACAAGGGAAGAATCGATGCCGCCGCTGAGGAACGCTCCGATTTGTTTGCTGTTTTCTATTCGGGAATCTATGCATTGGGTGAATATTTTTTTAAAATTGTCACGATTGCTGCCCAGATCATCAGTGATTTTTGGAATTTGTATGTCCGGTTTAACCTTATCGGTGATTGTCAGACCAGCATCATCTATGGATAATATCTTGTCTGAATCCAGCAGAAATACATTTTCATAGATTGTATAGGGCGGCGATATGTCAAGAAAGCGAAGGTACTCGTGAAGCGACTTCACTGAAATGCACGGTTTCCCAAAAACCTGTATTAATAATTTGAGATCGTTTGAAAAACAGAGACTGTTGTTCCAAGGCCAATAATAAATTCGTTTGGCTCCCCCGTCATCGCAACACATGTGCAGGCACAATTGTGAATTGTCCCAGACAACAACTGAAAACGTTCCATCCAGAGACTCCAACGCCTTTTTTCCATAGCGAAAAAAATTATCGTGCATCCAGCTTAATTGATTTTTCTTGTCTTTTGTTTTTAGCCTGTCTGTATCGACAAAAAGTCCATCCATTATAAGGTCTGCCGCATTTGAACCTGTGTAATAATGGGTGGTGTCATCCAAATTAGTAAAAATATTGAGTTTTTCTTTTTCAACCAGTGGTTTAAGACCCCTGTCAGCAGCATTTTCTTTAAATCTTTGCTGCCCCTGAGTACCATATTTCCCAATAAATCGAATCATAATTTTTTCTCAAATAAGTTAGTCAATGTGTGATTTTGGCTTTGCCTTGAACGGTTTGAAATCAGGTTTTTGATGACAGAAGTTTATTCTTGAGGTATGTTTTAAGCCTCTGGGAAAAATTTTGTTTGGAACAATAGGGTTCAACAGCAGTTTGAAGTCCTATTGTTTCCAAAGCATGGAAAAGTGCCGTCAAATAATTCTGGATAACTGGATCTTCTATAAATGTGTTTGTATATTTCATTTCAAAAGCAAATCTTAATGCTTCTCTGTGCGACGGGCAGTCGAACATATTGTATAAAAATTTCCCGGCCTCCTCTTGTCCTGTTTTTCCGTTTTGAATTTTTAAAATATTATCTTTCAGCTTAGGATAATAAAAACGATTAAAATGACGAATGATACCCTGGGAATGTAATTTTTTCATTTCAGCCGCATTACCCAATGGAGCACTGAGTTGATTGATATGGCGGATAAAAGTCTGTTTATCATGTCCCTCGAGCAGGGACATGACTCCGTTTTTTTCTTTACGCATTGGAATGATTTGTAATGAATGAATACTTTTTCCCCCAAAGACAATGTCCAGTGCAAAGGTGGCACTTGTTCCGAGATCGTTCTCATATTCAAACATAAAATCACCAAGGCTATATGCGATAATACCATTTTTATAATGTTCAATGCCCTGGGGGATATGAGGATGATGGCCGATGACCACATCCGCACCAAAGGATATATAATGCCTATAAAGTTCTTGTATCCATGGTGAAGGGAAATTTTGATACTCTTTACCGGCATGGACTGAAACAATAATAAAGTCAGAGTCTTGCCTGGCAAGTTCGATGGCTTCTTTATTTAACGATAAATCAATTTGAGCCGCACCTGCCGAATTGCCGATCGTTTTGCTGAATTCTCCTTCAGCATAATTAAGCAACGTTAAACGAATATCATTTTTACATAGCTTCAGCGGTTTGTTTGCTTCGTGATAATTGTTACCTGCCCCATGCCAGTATATCTGCGCATCATCCAATGCTGTTTTTGTATCGTCTATCCCTTCAGGGCCATAATCCAATATATGATTGTTTGCTATCGAGGCGATATTAAATCCTGCCTTATACAGACCCTTGGCAACTTTAGAGGAAGTCCTGAAATTCGAACCACATTTGCTGATCGGTTTGCCTCTCTTGGTTAAAGGCGCTTCTAAATTATATAGAACAAAATCTGACTCGGCAAACAACCGCCAAGTGTTTCCCAAAAGCACTTTTGCCTGGTCATTAATAAACAACGCTTCTGTTCGACCACCCGGAACAATATCGCCAACAGCCATGATGTTCAAAGCAGGGTCGACAACATTTAGATTATAAACACCATCATCAGAAAATAACATATGATATCCTAAATTAAGGGTGTGCAGCCTATAGGTCTATTTTTCAACTGCTGAGTAAAGGCTTTCCCATTCACAGAAGTCCATTTTCAATAAATCTTTCAATTCTTCTGTTTGTGTTTTTTGAATTGGTCTTAAGTATTCAGTAATTCTATCGACCTCTACAGAAAATTTATCTACTTTTTTTGTGTTCGGTTTATTCAGAATTTGCCAGAAAGAATATGGAACACTATCAATCAATTTTCTGATTAGTTTAATATTTCGAACTTTATAGGATAGAATATCCCACTTCAATACATTAATACCCTTTGGGGTGACATTTTTGGGTTGATCGATATTGGAAACTTTAAATCCAGAATCAACATTTAACCACTCAAATATGTTAATTAACATATTCTCTGGATTTTTTATCATTTTTTCAAAAGTCAAAAAGAAAAATTGTTTTTTATTAAAAAATTTCAAATACTGATTTATCTGCAAAGCATAATAACTAACATTCATATAATGGGGATCCGACTTAATTCCCTCATATATGTCAAACATTTTGGATTCGACATGGACATTATGCCAGAAGTGGCTAAGCGTCCTTTCAATAGGATCACGCATCACATATATAAATTTTGCATCTGGATTAAAATTATAGATTTTTTCAGGAACCCCAGACAAAGTTGGAAATTTTGTGTATAATGTGCTGGATTCTCCAACTATTTTTTCATTTTTTACATTTTCAAACAATTGAAAATATTTATCGTGATTTTCCGATATACCCATATTCCACATGCTAGGTGCAAATTTTTTCAGCTCGTTACTTTTAACAAAATAACAAGGTTCCTTGATTTTACTCATAAAAATATCTGGGTGAGCAGACAATAAATCATGAAGATATGTGGTACCGGATTTCATTGCCCCAATGATAAAGAGATTTGGTATTTTGAGGATCATCATAGTTTGCGTGCCGCCTTCATTAATTATAGTTTCTTTTTACCAAGGTCAAGAATTTCCTTGGCTTTTTTGGGATTACCTAAAACCATGTAACAATTGCTTAGCATTTGATAGGCTGGATAATAAGACGGTTTTATTTTTATGGCTGCATAAAAATCAAACATTGCCTTTGTTGTCTCATTTTTATAAAAATATGCAGTGCCTCTTTTATAAAACATCGCTGGGAAAAAATCAGTTAAAAATTTTGCATTATGACTTTTTAGGTTGTTCAAATCCACTTTAGAGAGATTGAAACTAAATTCATCAATAGCTCTTTTCAAAAAGAAATCGCTTTCACCCTCTGTGGGCCTCATAAGATATCTATTCAGGTAAATCAAACCCATGCCGTAATGATGCAAACCATTATAACCGGCACCATAAATCTTCATATATTTATCTACGGTTTGTTGAGTTTCAGGACGTCTGTCGCCTAAATAAAACAGCAATTTGGTTTGGATTGGAAGAGGCAGGGATTGAATTTCCTCTTTTGTAAAATCCCTGTTAATTGATATTGAATGAGAAACTGTTGGAGGCCAAAGGAGAATGAGAATCAGAATTATTTTAGAACAAGCATTCGAGGATAAATATTTAAAATATTGTTTCATATTTAATAGATCTTTGAACAATTAGCTCTGTTTCAACCACAGCTCCAGGATCAGAAACACCCAGAGGTTGTCGCCATAATAGGTAGATTCATCTTTTTCAAATGAGGATTTCATCTTCCGGATAAATTCAGTTTTGATATACCGGGTCAGGGTTGGTGTGCCCGTGAACAAGGTCTCATACAAAAGAGCGTTCATCTGCTTGTCTTGTTTAAACCAGGGTGTGACCGGCAGACCCATGCCGTGTTTGGATTTTGTGATGATCTCATCGGGCAAAAAGCCTTTCATGGCCTGTTTGAAGACATAGCGGTTCTTTTTCCATTTGACTTTCAGGCCGGGGGGGATGGTGGCTGAAAAATCCACAAGGTCACGGTCCAGCAGGGGATATCGGACTCTAGGGCCTGCTGCCTCCACCATCTGCGTGACTTTCCGGATATCATTGTCGGTAATCGTGAATTTCATATCCAGATAGAGAAGCCGGTCTGTATCGCCTGCCGGGGCTGCATTCTGATAATGTTTTTCTGCAATGTCCAGGAAAGAATTAAAATTGACCGCATGGATGAAATCATCCTGGAAAATAAGGCTGGGATCGACTTCAGATAAGAGATTGTAGGAGTAAAACCTTTCCGGGTTTGGGATATTGGCCCTTCTGATATAGCGTTTGGCTTTGTAGAACAGGCCTTGATCCGGTGCGAGGGATAGCAGGGGTTCGATCAGTTTTTTGCGGATCAGTTTTGGTAATTCAAGATATTTTTGAAAGACCAGATTGGTGACATAGCGTTCATTGCCGCCGAAGATTTCATCCCCGCCATCCCCACCGAGCATGATGTCTATGCCGTTTTGTGCGGCATGCAGGGCACAGTAAAAGGCCGGGATGACGGATGCATTGCCAAAGGGTTCATCATATATCCGGGGCAGTTGTTCGATGAGATCCAGCACATCCTTTGGGGTGACATAGTATTCATGATATTCGGTGTTAAAGTGCTTTGAGGCAATCCGGGCATACGCCAGTTCATTGTATCTGGGATCATCAAACCCAATGGAAAAAGTTCTGGCAGGTTTTCCGGACAACTGGGTGTAAAATCCGGCGATGGAGCTGGAGTCTGTTCCTCCTGAAAGAAAGCATCCGGTCTTTTCATAGGGGGAAAGCGGGACAAAGACCTTGACTGCCTTTTGGATCTGATCCCGGATCAAACCTTTCCAGTCTTTTTCGCTGATGGTGTCATCGGGTCTGTAGCGGATATCATAATGCGCGAACACATAGGTTTTCTGGGCGGTTTTATGAAGCCCTTTGCCAGGTTCCAGTTTTTTAATGTTTTTATAAATGGTCAGAGGGCTGCACACAGCCTGAAAAAACAGATAATGAAAAATGGCGTCCGGGTTGATTTCTTTTAGGGATGGGTCTGCCCAGAGCAGGTGTTTGATTCTTGATCCTGCATAAAGGGTGTTGTTGTGTTCTCTATATACAACAGGTTTCAGCCCATAGGGATCTGTGACCACATAGAGATTTTTCGTCATTCCATCCCAGAGTGCTAAGGCAAAACTACCCCGAAGCCGGTCCACAAAGGCCTGGCCATATGTTTTATACAGCAGCCAGATCAAATGGCCTTTGTTTATGGGTACGGTGCCCTGCCCTTTGATGAGTTCTGTCAGTTGAACTTCATTGGTCAGGTCCATGTCATAGGCAACGCCATGGGTGCCGTCGGACCAGAGGCCCTGGTCGGGATTTTGTTTGAAGGTGGCCAGCAAAATATGATCGGATTCAAAATGCAGGGTTTCAGCCTGCCTGGATTCGAATATGTGTTTTATATCGGACAAGTTCCGGTCTTTATCGGCAATCACGCAGAATCCGTTTGATGGAATTGAAAGGTTCATTGATTCAAGACCTTTGAATAAACTTAAGTGTGAGTTTGGAGAAACGATTTAATATTATCGACAAGATCAGAACAATTGCAAACGATATTAAGAAATTGGCCTCCTGGTTTCCTATTGGTTTGATAAAAAAATACCCATGAAGCAGATAGATTTCAAATACGCAGGGAGTGAAAATAGATATATATCGATAGAAAGGGTCTTTAACCGGCAGCCTAAATAATGAAAAAATGAAGAAAATTGAAAAGAAAAAGATGAAAAAGAAATTCATTCCGCTGTATTTAAATATCAGGTTGACAGCCAGCATGGCAACAAAAGATAAAGCACACAGCCCTAAGCTCAAAAAAGGAGGTATCATTAAATTATGCCCCCCACATAGACACCCGCAATAAATCCGACAGATGCCAAATATAGGGCGTGGCCGGGGTCATGCAGCCGGGAGAAAAAATATGCAATCCCAATGAAACAAATCATAAAAACAGGCCAGTGCTGTGATCGGATGGCTCTTAAAACCGGATAAACAGCATAAAAAATGATCAGAAGTGTGAAAAACCACATGCCTCTACCGAATGGGCTGATGTTGTCAATGTGAAACCAGTTTAAAAATCCGGTCAAACCCGGAAAATTTACAAGGGTCTGCCAAGTCCATATACCCGGTTTGTCCTGCAGAACAAATACGAGCAAAAGAAAAACGTTGATTACCAAGATATTCACACCCAGTCTTTGGAATTTCTTTTTCCAGAATTCTTTTATATCAAACGAATCACTGTATTTAAGGCTTGTAAAATATCCGGAAGAAAAGCCGAACACAATAAGTGCCGTTGTCACCGGAATCCAGATCAAAGGAATCGTATCGGCAAAGAAATGCCCGAAGAAGACAAGGCATATGGACCCGAACTTCAGGATATCGAATACTCGGCTGGTATTTTTATCTATTGGTTCCATTTTTTTTTGAAACGATCAAGTTCTATTAGGCTGTTATATTTTTCTTTCAATCCTAAGCCATTCTGCAGTTCTTCGTAATAATCTATTGCATCTTTCAATTCTTCCAAGGCTTGTTGAAGTATAAGCGTTTTCATGAGTTAAAATCGAGTGTTAATTTCAGCGATTGCCTGGTGATAATCAACACCCACTGCTACACCCTCCTCAACAGAACGTACTCTGTCTGTTATTTCTTTTTCCCATAATGAATCGGCATTACTATCCGAAGTTTGATTATCAAGAAATAATATAAGTCTCGCTATTTCGAGACGTTCTTTTTTTGATAAATCAATGATACTTTTTGTTATTTGCTCTATATTGGCATTCATTGTCAGGCCCCTATTTTTTAATTAAATCCCATTGGCATTTTTGCCCATCATATCTTCAGCAGTCCAGTTTTCAGTAAAATTTCTACTATACTTATCCTCCTGATGTGCTGAAACAATTTAGTTAATTTATTCAGCTAAAAATAACCTTTTTGGCTGATATAAAGCAAGACTTCCTTTGCTGCTTCATCTGGTGAAAGGTTGGTGGTGTCGATTCTGATTTCCGGGTTTGACGGCTCTTCATAGGGATCGTCCACACCGGTGAACCCTTTTAAAAGTCCGGCCCTGGCTTTGGCATACATGCCTTTTCTGTCCCGTCTTTCACATTCGATGATGGGGGTGGAAACATGGACTTCGATGAAGCCACCATGGGCTTCAATGGATTGCCGGATGGCAGCTCTTGTTTTTTCATAAGGGGCAATGGGTGCGCAGATGGCAATCCCGCGGTTTTTTGTAATTTCTGAGGCCACAAATCCGATCCGTTTGACATTGATGTCTCTGTGTTCTTTGGAAAAATTGAGTTCTGAGGACAGGTTCCGTCTGACAATGTCTCCATCCAGAAGGCTAACCGGCCGTGTTCCGATTTCAAGAAATCTTGAATACAGGATTTTGGCAATGGTGGATTTGCCTGCGCCGGACAATCCGGTACAGAATATGGTAAATCCTTGTTTCGATGGTGGCGGATAAGATTTTTGAAGTTCCTGGATGACTTCAGGAAAAGAAGCCCAGTCCGGCACTTTTTTGCCTGCCCGGATTCTTTTTTGGATATCGCTGCCGGTAAAGGAAATGGTATTGACGGTGTCCGGGATTTCTCCGGATAGTTTGTATTCATCCTCGAAAGGAAGATAGACCATTTCTTCAAAAGTGATGATGTCAACACCCAGTTCCTTTTCAACAGGGCGGGCATTTGCCGTGGCTTCATCATACTGGTAAAAAGGCATATTAGTGCTATCATTTCCGGGAGAGGCATGGTCATGGCCGATGATGAAATGCGTGCATCCGAAATTCTTACCGATGATCATATGAAGGATTGCTTCCCTGGGCCCTGCCATCCTCATGGCAAGCGGCAGAAGGTTGAGCACATAAGAGTCTGGTGGGTAGTGGGATGCCACTTTCTGGTAGCAGCGCATGCGGGTGAAATGGTCAAAATCGCCCGGTTTTGTAACGCCGGCAATGGGAAGCAGAAGAAGGTTGGCTTTTGCTTTCTGCATTGCCTGAAGGGTCATTTCAAACTGGGGCCGGTGAATGGGCTGTCGGGTCTGGAATCCGACAATTCGTTTCCAGCCCAGTTTATCAAAAATTTTTCGAACTTCGGCTGGTGTATTCCGGATCTGCTTGAAGTCGGAATGAATGGGAAGGCTCAATGCCTGAATTTCACCGCCGATATAAAAGCGACCAGATCTGTTACAAAGGTAATCCACACCAGGATGGGTTGCATCCAGAGTGTTATAAACAGTTTTTGCTTCCTTTTCAATATCCAGGGGCCAAAGGTCTTCAATGGTCATAATACCGAGAAGAAAGCCTTCCTGATCTCGCAGGGTGACGGACTGGCCGATTTCAAGGGTTGATGCAAGATTTTCCGGTATATCGAGACAGATTGGAATGGGCCAGAGTTCACCGGTTTCAAGACGCATACGATCCAGGACCGATTCATAATCGATCTGTTTCATGAACCCTTTTAAAGGGGAGAAGACTCCTGTGGCCAAAAGTTCAAAATCACAGATCTGACGGTCATTCAAGATGATATCCGGCATTGAAGAAGACAGGCTTTTAAGGACGCCTCGCCGTTCTTCGGACACCAGAAGATTTATCAATTGGTTATCTTGCATTTTTTATAGTGACTAAAATAGAATAGATTCTCTTATATAGTGAGGTGGAGGATTGGCGGTGCACCGCCATTTGTAACTATTTGTTATAATTAAGCAATACTTCATGCTGCCCCGGAATCTGGATTAAGAAAACTGTCGATCTGATCTTTTAAATCGATGAAGACTGCAAACACTTTTTCCCGCTCATCATTGGTCCAAGCGGTCGTGTCGATATTGCCGATTTTCTTCACCACCTTTTGTGCAAACTCTAAAACAGCGGCAGGGTCGTTCTGGTTTTTCCCTGTGGGCTGATTTGGAGTCTGCCCTGCCGATTCCTTTGTCTTCTGCTGTTTTAACCGATAAGCCTTATAGGCAGTGATCATCCCGCGTTCCTGTTTTTTGCGGGCGATATCAATGAGCGCCTGACGGCTGATTGTCCGATCTCCCCTGCACTCGTCGCGGATCATCTGCGGCAGTCTGTTAATGGTAAGGATGTCCCTGACGGTTGTCCTGGCTTTCCCGACAATACCGCTCAGCTGCTCTTGTGTGAAGTTCTGTTCATTCATCAGACGCTGAAGGGCCTCGGCCTCTTCGACAGAGGTCAGATCCTGGCGCTGCAGATTCTCGATCAGGGCGAGTTCGGCATAGTTTCCTTCAACATAAATTGCCGGGAGGGTTGTCAGGCCAACCTGCCGGGCTGCCTGCCAGCGGCGCTCTCCGGCAACGATGGTGAGCAATCCATCGCCTGCATCACGGAAAAGGAGCGGCTGGATGATGCCGAACTTCGTAACAGAGGTGACAAGCTCGGCAAGGGCCTCTGGGTCTATCACCTTACGGGGCTGGTCAGGGTCGGGCTTCAAGTCTGTGATGGGGATCTGGTAAAGCTTCCCTTTTTCATAGGTGGTCGCTATGGCCATGGTTGCCTCCTATCGTTATATGCGGATGCCATATTGTTTAATTTTTAAAAAAAAATATGGCGGGTCTGTTAAGACTTCATCCAGGGAAAAAGGATGAATTTCCAGTCGCAAATCGACCTTCCTTCTGTGCCGGCTGATTTTATTCATGTCATAATATGGCACACCTTGAAAATCTTTTGATACCAAGGCAACATCAATATCGCTGTCTTCATTGCTACGCCCTGTGACAGCAGAACCAAAAAGATATGCTTCCGATACGTCTATCCCGTCTTGCATTAATGATTTCAATAATGCTTTCACTATGTTCACGCATTTATTTTTTTCAGAAGCCATCTGCGGATTTCCTTTATCCGAGCTAAATTATAGGTAGCAAATTCTTTTGTACACAATTTATAAAATTTCATTTTCTCATCCGGATATCTTGCAGAAATATTAAAAGTGTTTACTTTGTCAAGAAATTCAAGGGTTTCATCATCCATTTCGATACTAACAATATCAACCAGCTTAACCAAATCATGGGTGCGCGGTGGAAAATCATTTTTGTATTTAACATAACACCCTTTTAAAAGTTTTTCCAGAACGAGATGGGAAATAAACAGACACCAATCATATTTTCCGTTTTGAAAAAGCGACTCAACAACTTCAAAATCGTGTTCAGCCGAATCAAGCCAATATTTTACATGTTTTTCCATGATAAATTCTCAAATGAGGCTTTCAAATTCATGAGAAGGCTAATCAATGCGTTATCTTGCATTTTTTTATGGTTGTTAAACTTGAATAGATTTTCTTATAAACTGAGGTTGTTGTTTCCCATGTATGGTGCTGCCCGACCCACGATCTGCCTTTTGTTTGAAGGGAAATCTCAAGTTCTCTATTATTTAGAATCAATTCAATTTTTTCGGCAAGATCATGGGCATCTCCTGCCTTAAACAGGAGCCCGGTTTTTCCACCCTGAATTAATTCCTTATGACCACCGACATCACTGGCCACAAGAACTTTTCCCATGGCCATGGCCTCAAGGGGTTTTAAGGGGGTTACAAGTTCGGTCAGGCGCATGGAATATCTGGGATAGGCCAGGATATCAATGAGGGCATATACCCCGGCGATTCGTTCATGGGGGATTCTTCCGGGCATGACCACCCGGTTTTCCAGTCCGTGATTTTTAATGTCTGAAAGCAGTTCCGGTTTCATTTCACCGCCCCCGACCAGGAGCAGCATAGCTTCGGGTATCCTTTCCGCTACGGTTGCAAAGGCTTTGATAAGAAGGTCAAGCCCTTCGTACCGGTAAAAGGAGCCTACAAATCCGATTACTTTTTTGCCTTCAAGTTTCCAGTCCTTTAAAAACTCCTGATCCGGGGAGGTAGGCATGAGTTCATCCGGATTGATGCCGTTGAACACCGGGGTGATTTTTTCTTTTGGAATGCCTCGGCTGATCAGATCATTTTTCAGGCCATTACAGAGGATGCAGATATGATCCGCCCGTTTGCAGACCTGAGTTTCAAGGAATTTGGTCAGGTTATATTTCCACGAGTGTTCCGCATAGGTGCCATGGTCAACAGCGGCATCTTCCCAGAAGGCCCTGATCTCATAGACTATTGGAATATTGAGTTTTCGGGCGGCACGGATGGCAGGCATTCCATTGAGGATGGGTGAATGGGCATGAATCAGGTCTGGTTTTTCAATGGCCGCCACCTGGCATATTCTTTGGTAAAGGCGGTACATCAGATGAAATTCAGATACCATGGGAAATGAAACCGGTTTGACAGACCCTGTTCTGTAATATTTCATCCCGTCTATAATTTCCATTTCCGGGCATGGTTTCCCAAAGCTTTCTTCATGCTTGGGAGAGGTCAGAACAACAGGCTCAAACCCCATGTTTTTCTGGGCGGTAAATATGTTCCGGCTTCGAAAGGTATATCCGCTGTGCAGGGGAACGCTGTGGTCAAGGATGTGAAGGATTTTCATTTCAAAAAGCTTTTCATGTTATGGCCCCAGTTAAAGTTTTCTTTGATATGATGTCTTGCCGCCTGCCCCATTTTTTTTCTTTCCGGTTCATTCTGAATCAGATGAATGACTTGAGCGGCAAATCGGTCCGGATCATCTTCAATTTTAAGGAGCGAATCATCATAAACCGAAATCCCCTGGACCGCAGGAGATGTGGTGACGATAGCCTTTGCCATGGACATGGCTTCAAGGACTTTGTTTTGGACGCCCCTGGCAATTCTCAGGGGAATGACGCAGACTCTGGCTCTTACATAATATTCTCTGATGTCTTCCACAAAACCGGTGACTTTGATGCCGGGGTCGGCGGTGAGGGCTTTAAGTCTGGGATCTGGGTTGCTGCCGACAATATAAAACAATGTGTCAGGGATTTTTTTTTTAATGTGTGGCAATATTTCATCGGCAAACCACAGGGCGCCATCTACATTGGCATAATAATCCATAGCTCCAAAAAAAGAAATCACTGGAAAGGTGTCCTCTTTTGCTGAATCGGTATTGTCCGGATTAAAAAAGGTATGGTCTACTCCGTTGGGAATAATGTCAATATTTCGGGCATCCCGGTCATATGCCTTGAACAGGTCGGCCTCTTTTTTTGATACAAAAATGGATCTGTGAAAATCATGGTTAATTTTTTTTTCAAAGGCCAGGAGTCTTCGGGCTTCCGTCCGATACAGAAGGTTCAGGGGAAATGATTTTTTTTTTGCATACTGATTCCATTTATCGGAATCCATATCACAGAAATCCATGATCAGGGTGCCGGCAAGATCTTCCTTTTTTTTTGCGGCCTTGAAAACATACTCGGCCATAGGGGAGGAAAAACAGATCAGGATGTCATATTTGTGAGAAGCTGTCAGCCTATCAAAGGCTTTCTGAAATTTGCTTTTATAAAAATAACCCTGGGAGATGCTTTGGCCTGCCATCAGGTTGACTGCGCCTTTGAGGGTTGCAAATTTTCTGTTGAGCGGAAATACCAAGACCTGCCGACAGTATTGTTTCAGATCTTCTGCATATTTCATATCTCTCGGATCATCAGCCAAAGTAATCAGATCAAGAGTGTTGGTCCGAGATAAGAATTTGATCTCGTTAAAGGATCTGATTTTATCGCCTTTATTGGGAGGGAATGGGATCCGGTGACAGAGATAGAGGATATTTTTCATGCAAGATTTCTGGCTATCAGCGGGCCTATGAGCCTGGTCATGATATGGGGCATTTTTTGCCACATTTGAATTTTTTTCTGATATTTCGGATTTGCCGGACTCAGGTTGGGAATTTCTTTCGCCTTTGAAAGATGGTACTGATAGGCCAGCGGTTCGGGTTCAAATCCCCAGTGTTTTTTAAAATCGAAAGATCCGGTGCCTTCCTTGCTCCTGCCAAAGTCGAATATCCGGCATTTTTTTTCCACGGCATGTTTCATCAACTCCCAGTACATGAAATCATTAGGGCCAAGGTGTCTGAAGGTAAAATCAGATCCGGCGTAGTAAGGGACCATCTGGTCCTTGAAGATAAAAAATAGTACTCCTGCAGCCAATTGACCCTCTTTTGTCTTTACAAGGAGAATATCTGCCTCCTGACCAAATTCGATGAGAAAATTTTTAAAAAAATTTTGCGGGAAAATCGGAGTGCCAAGCCTGTGATAGTTCAGGGACAGGATATGGTAAAATTCAGGCAGAAGATGGTGTCCTGTTTCAGAGACAAGTTCTTTTTTAATGGCATTTCTAACCATGGCCCTTGATTTTCTGGGTATGGCGTTGAGGTTTTGATCGTGGTCTGACGAAATTTCTTTTCTGAAATTATAGTACAGGGATTTTACTTTAAATCCTGGAATTTCTTTTCTATTGCGCAGTTCAAGGTATTGGGCACCATGGGCATCGGTGATGGCGGCTGCTTGTTGTATCAGTGTCTCTCCAATATCCGGAGTGTCTGCGAGCACTCCGCCGATTTCAGCAAAAGGAACTGAAACAAAATAATGGCCGAACAAAAGGCTTTTAATTTCAAATATTGGAAGAATGCCACATATGACTCCCTGTTTTTCTGCAATATGATAATGGCTTTTATGACCAAAAGAGTTTTCAATCACTTTTTTCCAGGCAATCAGATGAAATACTGTGCCTTGGGGGTGATTTAAAACATAGCTATCCCAATTTTTAGTGAGGGTTGCATCTGCTGGTTTTATTGTAAAAGGCATTGGAGAGAGATTGGTTAGAAGATTTTTCTGATTTCATCCACGAATGCGGTAAAATTATCAAGTCTTTTTGCGATTATGGTAAACAGTATTTGTGTATCGATATTTTCATACCGATGTACAACAAAATTTCGAAATCGTATCATATCTGCATATTTCTCAGAGGATTGAATTACATTTAATCGTTCAAGCTCTTTAAAATTTTCTATGGATGTATTTTGGGGAGGGATTTGTTTCAGTGCTAAAATTCTTTCACTTACATCAATCATAATTTCTACACAAACGGTTAAAGCCCGTTCAACAGCATTTATTTTAAGAGAAGAATTTTTAAACTCTGAATAGGAAACAATCTTCCAGTCATGGATTTCAATGAGTTTCTGCTCAAGGAGCCTGAGTTTTTTTTCGATGATACCGTTGATCTGCATCAGGCATATCCCCTGTAAGCCATTTGCCGCTGCATCCAGGCCATGGTATCTTCATATTCCCGGCAGGTTAAAGAATAAAAACCGGCATATTCTTCAATTTTATTGTCCCGGACAAATAGAACCCTGCCTTTTAAAGCTTCAAATCGTAAAATTTCAGATGCCGTATTCAACACCGTCAAATCACAATTCAGACTCACTGTTTTCTCGACGGATTTAACAATTGATAGCATAAGCTCGGGAGTCAGCAAAGTGTTTAAATAAACCGCAATATCAATGTCCGAATTATTTTTCAGTAGGCCTGATTGGGCTGATCCAAAAAGAAGAGCAAAATCTATTTCCAGAATGGTTTTCAGATTTCCGGCTAATTTTTGAACAGAAAATTGTTTCATTATCAATCTCTAATGATATGATTTTGGAAAGACTTCCGTGTCGAATCTCTGGAACCAATAAATCCTGTAATTCCAGTGTATTGCATTGCCTTCATGCTTAGCCAAGGGATATTTTTTACAGAGACCCGCTGATTGTTTCTATGCGGCCGATATAATCTTTGCAGGTGATAAATTCATGGTCTTTAAAATTTGTTATTAATGCTTTGAGTTTTTTTTCAGTACGATGCAGATTGATATAATGCCTGAATTTAAAGCCTCGGGAAGCCTGTTCAACCTTGGGCTGTGAAGGGTCAAATTCCCAGGGGTGGGTATAGAAGACAAAGGCATTATCTTTTTTTAGGACGGATTGCATACCAAGTTTGAACAAAGGAAATGGGAAAAGTCTGAAATACCCACCACCGCCAAGAGGAATGACCGTATTTTTGATTGTCAGATTACTGATAGGCAGTTCTGCAAAATTCTCATTGATCCTGCATAATGCGTTTTTGCGTTTAACGTGGGACAGATCGATTTTACCGTATCTTCCATGGGCTGAAAAAGAATTATAGCTTGAATCATAAAGATAACCAGCCCTCTCAATGGCTTTCAGCACTTTGTCATCAATGGCAAAACTAGGTGCCCTGAAACCATAAACGGTGCTGTTGATAATGGTTTCAAGACGCTCTTTACTGGATTTCAGGTCGGTGATCAAGTCGGCTTCGGTCAGATTCCGGCATAAATGGTGATCGTTACCGTGGGAAGCAATTTCATGCCCCCTTTGATAAATTTCTTTTACAAGATCCGGGAGTTTTTCTGCAATCCAGCCCAGGATAAAAAATGTGGCTTTGGGCTTAGATGAAAAAGAATCGAGAAGGTCAAGAATCTTCAGCGTGTTGTTTTCCACCCTGAGATCAAAAGAATTCCAGGTTGAAAATGGTATGTATTCCTTAAAATTTTCAACCTGGAACCAGTCTTCTACATCAAATGTCAGTAGAATATATTTTTTCACGACCGATGCCATGGTATTCAAATCCGGATTCAGAAACTTCTTCAGGATCATATTGATTGCGGCCGTCAAAGATGATCCGGGTTTTCATGGCATCGGCCATGAGTTTGAAATCCGGCTGGCGAAAGGTTTTCCATTCCGTAACCAGCAGCAGCGCATCTGTGTTTTCAAGGGCCTTGTACTGGTTGGATTCAAAGATCAGTCGACCATTTTCAAACCATTGAGTTGGAAATTCTTTTTTGGCCTGATCCATGGCAACCGGATCAAAAGCTTTTATTGCAGCGCCTGAATGAATGAGCTCTTGGATAATATTAATGGAAGAGGCTTCCCGGACATCATCGGTTCCGGGCTTAAACGACAACCCCCACATGCAGAAAACCTTTCCGGAAAGATCCTGGCCAAACCGCTTGATGATTTTGGAGGCCAAAAGTTTTTTCTGAAGTGCATTTCTTTTTTCAACGGCATTTAACAGCACAGGCTCAAAATCATTATCTTGACCGGTTTTGATCAGGGCTTTCACGTCCTTGGGGAAACAGGAGCCCCCGTATCCGCAGCCCGGATAAATAAATGAATACCCAATACGTGCATCAGAACCGATTCCTTTTCTGACATTTTCCACATCCACGCCCAATCTTTCACAGATATTAGAGATTTCGTTCATGAAGGATATTTTGGTAGCCAGCATGGAATTGGCTGCATATTTGGTCATTTCGGCATCCCGGACATTCATCAAAATAATTTTTTCCCGGTTGCGTGAAAAAGGTGCATATAGACGCCTCATGATGACTGCTGCTTTTTCAGAGTCTGCACCAATAATGATGCGGTCGGGTTTTAAAAAATCATTAACCGCTTCCCCTTCTTTTAAAAACTCAGGATTGGAGACCACATCAAAAGATATGTTAAGACCTCGCTTTTCAACTTCTTCGCGTATAACAGATCTGACCTTATCTGCAGTACCCACCGGAACTGTGGATTTATCGACGATCACGGAATAACCGGTTATTATCCGGCCGATTTCTTTTGCAACCTGCACCACATATTTCAAGTCGGCTGATCCATCCTGTCCCGGAGGTGTTCCAACGGCAATAAAAAAAATATTGCTGTTTTTTGATGCCTCTTCAAGGCTTGTGGAAAAACTTAAGGTCCCTTCTTTAAAATTTTCATGTACAAGATTCTGAAGACCGGGTTCATAAATAGGAAGTATACCGTTTTTTAGATTATTGATTTTGTCTTTATCAATATCCACACATGTTACATGGCTGCCCATTTCAGCAAAACAGGCACCGGTAACAAGACCGACATACCCGGTTCCGATAATTGTCAGGTTCATAGATGTTTAGCCTTGAATTTTTTCAATTTTCATTTCAATCGCAAAAACAATATATACTAGTATTAGAGCAGCTCCAAAAATGATAAGGCCGGACATGTCGTGAAGAAATCCTTGAGCAGTTTCCGGACCGATCCAGGCAGCCATGGCACCGGTAATGGTCAGCCGGATGACATTGACCGCAACCGCTATGGGCACGGCAGAAAAAAAGAGTACCCATTTTTTAAAATTGCTTAAAGGCGCAAGAAATGCAAAAGCACCGGTCAGAGCAAGAAGAGAGGTAAGAGATCGTATTCCGGAGCAGGCATCCACAACCTCAAGAGAAGTATTCGCCAGGTGAAGGATGTTCCCTTCCCTGAATACGGGGATATTAAGAAGATTAATGGCCTTGGCCGATATTGCTGCCGAAAATAACTGAAGGGGGAATGCCACCTGATTCCACAGGATTGAAGGTATGGGAATCATCATGATGAGATAGGCAATGGGAATCAGAATTTTTTTAAAAATTTGAAATCCGCAAAAATAGATAATAATGCCCGACAGAGTGATGATCATTGAAAACCGCATCAAAAAAAGTTCCGATCCCAGGTTTCCTGCCATATGGATTATCATTCCGCAAACAATAATGAATATACCGGACAAGGATGGGTTTGCCGTCATCTCTGACAGTTCATTTTTTTTAAACCAGATCATATAAAGGGCCACAAAAGGGATTAAAAATCCATGGGAAAAATTTGGATCCGTGGACCAGTCCGACACCAGTTTTAAAATGGCTTTCAGATATACGATGACAAAGACTGAAACGATGAGAATAATCTGGAAAAGAGTCTGCTTTTTCATGGCTGTTTTCATAATGGCATCAATTTGGAATATGCTCGTTCAGGAATGGGTAAACCCTTTGAGCAAATTCTTTTAAAAGGTTAACGGAAGTGGCCTCATCTTTTACTACCGGTGTTATCAGGCGTACAAAAGAGCCGTCGGTTCGGTGCTTGATGATGGAATCAATCACCAGCCACACTTTTTCCATGTATTCAGATGAAATGATTCTTCCCCGGGATTGGAACCAGTATAGCACGATCTGTTTTTCCGGCCCTTTTTGAAGCAATAATTTAATCACCTTCATGCTTTTTCCGGTGGTGTCAAGAGAAACGGTTTCAATACCGGTTTCAGTAATATTCCACCCGGCACCGGGCATGCAGTTTTTAGGAGAATGGATGAGATCCCCCTCTTTTTGGCTCTGATAAAAACCCACATATAGATTCACCATCTCCCCGGATGATTTCCTGTAGTTGGCGAGTATATAATCTTCTACCCCCAGGATATTGTAGACTTTTTCATCCAATTGACTTGTCATGCCTTTCCAATCGCTTATCTCAAGCGGGAATTCACTAAACGGCTTGTTGGGTGCAATTCTTTCGGATTGACCGGCAAAATACGTCAATGCACCGGCAATCAGTAATATTGTTATAATGGTAAATGTTTTTGTATAGGTCATCATGAGTGAATTCTCTCTATGCAATCGGCCACGCGGGCAGCAGTTTTACCGTCCCATAGCTCAGGACGATTTCCTTTTGAAAAATTTCCGGAAAGAGCGAGATCAACCATTTCGATAAGGGTTTCAGGACTGCACAGCCTGTTGGTTCCCTGAGTCACGGTCACAGGTCTTTCCGTATTGGATCGAAGGGTTAGACAGGGAATGCCGAGGTAAGTGGTCTCTTCCTGGACCCCTCCTGAATCGGTGATCAAAAGCCTGCTGCCCATAACAAGGCTCATGAATTCGGAATATCCAAGGGGGCTTGTCAAGGCTATCTTATCGCTTTCTTGAAGAATCACAATTGTTCCTGTCTTGGAAAGCTGGGAAAATGTTCTCGGATGGACCGGAAAAATCAAGGGCAGTTTCAAGGATACGGATTTTAACACCTTGCATAATTTTTCCAGAATTTCAGGGTTATCCACATTGGACGGCCTGTGAAGGGTTACCAGACCATATGTGCCTTTTGAATGGTTAAAGTTCTTATGAACATCCATTTTTTCAATTTTGGAACGAAGCATTTCAAGGGAATCGATCATGATATTTCCCACAAAGGTAATCCTTTTTTTATCGATTCCCTCATTGATCAGATTCTGATCACCATCAGGGGAAGGTGTCCAAAGATAATCCACGATTGAATCCGTGACAATCCTGTTAATCTCTTCGGGCATGGTCCTGTCAAAGGATCTTAATCCGGCTTCAAGATGTGCGGTTTTAACCCCAAGCTTGACAGCAGCAAGGGTAGCAGCAACTGTGGAGTTCACATCACCGACTACAACCACAAGGTCCGGTTCTTCTTTTTGGAGAATTTTTTCATAGGCAATCATGACATTGCCGGTCTGTTCGGCGTGAGAGCCGCTTCCAACCCCAAGATGAATATGGGGAGATGGAAGATCAAAATCCTTAAAAAACACATCCGACATATTCAGGTCATAATGCTGACCGGTGTGGACGATAACAGGGGTTAACCCCGGCCTCCTCATTAATTCATGATAAAGCGGGGCGATTTTCATAAAATTAGGCCTTGCAGCGGCGATCAAATGAATTTTTTTCATGGAATTATTTATTATGCCTTTATCAGTGCTGAAATATTTCAGTTTCAAGAGATTGCCGGTCAGGTGTTAAATCCATCCGTACAGGCTGTTCCGGGATAAAATTAACTGATAGAAATGCCCTGTTTTCCTTATAATCCCCTCTTTGTAAAGTACCGCCGCTGCTTGCAAAATCAGTATAGGTATAGGACAGCTTAAATTGAAGCCATTTAAGGGCAAGCCAGGAAAGACCGCAACCCAGTGATAACCGGTTGTCTTTTCGATCGATGGCTGTTTCCTTGTAATCCGTTAACCTGTAAGACCCAAACACGTTAGAAGATATATGTTTTTCGATTTGATAATTCAACTGGGCGCCTGCCTGATAAAATGTTGAGTATCCAAGGCTGGCTGCCGTATCTGCCGCTTCTGTATACCCACTGGAACCGGTGATGGACAAAGAGCCTCGTCTGCTGAAATTAAATATTTTATAAGCATCAATATCAAGGAACGGATCGGTTGAATCCTTATTAGTGTTTTCCCATTCATGAAACAAGGCACCGATGCCAAGAGAAATTCCAGAATCTTTGGTCACATCCCAGTCAAACCCGACAGAAGGATGATAAATCGTATGATCCCCTGTATCTCGTTGTGAATAGGAATGCCTGTATTTTAAATATCCATCGAATTGTTTTGAAAATTTTCTAAGATACCGGATGTGACCTGAATAGGTCTTGATATCGTTGGAAGAAGTATCAAAATCAGTGCTTTCATAAGACAGGTTCGAGTCCAGGCCGTTTAATGGTGTAACCCAGTATGTTATAAATGCAGAGGGTTTATATTTTTTATGTTCGTCTGCATCCGAGGTTGGAGATTTATCAAAAGAATATAAAAAACTGGTCCCTATCCTGTCGTTTTCCCCAAATTGATGCGTGATTCCCGCTAAAGTTCTGTTGGTATCATGCTCCCGAAAGTTTCCTGTTCTTTCCTGCTGATCAAAATTTCTGGAATATGACTCTGAATAATTGACTGCGGTGTTTTTTGAAATCTGGGTGTTACCGGAAATGGATGCTATATTCTGCCAGGTTTCACCTGCATTGTTATCCGTATTGCTGGTGTAGGCCAGATGAGCATTGATGCCGGTAAATTGGGTCGGGGTGAATTTCCCGTCAAGAGAGACATTGTGTAAAAGCCCGTCCCTGCTATCCAGATTCTTATAATCTTTGTATGTTGGATTATAGGCAAAATAGATTTCACTCAATTTATCAAGAAACCCTATGGAAAATCCCAGCCCATAGCTTGTAATAAATTCTTCCTGTTTGTTATTGGCGGTTTTCAGATAATTATCACTGTATTCTTCGGATATGGTCAGGGTTGGAATAAACTGGGTAACCATTTTTGATAACGCTACAGAATAAGAAAGAAATATCATTAAAAGGGCAGAGATGATGACCGCTCCATATTTTTTAAGGTGTAATTTTATTTCCATTCCAGCCTCCCTGTTTTGTATACTGTTGCCTTAAGGCACAATAATGATATCATCGGCTTTAAGAAGAATGTCTTTTTCCAATTTTCCTTTAACTATATCATTATAATTGATTTTAATGAGTTGCTCCTTTCCTACTTCCCGTCTGAAAAGAATAATCTCGCTTTTTGAGGCCCATTCCGTAAACCCCTTGGCAAGGGCAAAGGCCTGTACAGCCGTAAGTTTTTTTACCAGCGGGTATTCTCCGACAGCCTGTACTTCACCAAGAATATAATATTTCTGGCTGACGGGTCCGACAAGGGTTACCGTAACATTTGGGGCTTCTACAAAATCAGCCAGTTTTTCCTGAATAATTTCTTTCAATGCCACGGTTGATTTGCCCTCTGCCTGAAGATCATCCAAGAGCGGAAACGTAATTTTACCGTCACTTCTGACTTGAAGTGCTTCAAATGAAAGATCCGGTTCTTTCCAGGTGCTGATTTTTAAAACATCGCCGATACCGATCAGATAATCTTCAGCAATGCAAAAAGAACCTGAAGACAAGAAAAAAATAAAAATAAAAATAATGGATTTAATCTTAATTTTAAACATGGCTCCGCCTTTTCGATTACATCGAATAATATGGTTTAACAAATTGTTATCATTGCCTATTTTATCAATTTATCTTGCTCCCCGGCCAAACAGAACGGTTTTAACCGTACGCAGGATGATGATGACATCCATGGCCAAGGACATGTTTTTTATATAAAAAAGTTCATAATTCAATTTTTCAATGGCATCCTCAATGGTGGCGCCGTAATCATAGGATACCTGAGCCCAGCCTGTCAGTCCCGGTTTAACATTAAAGCGCTGCGAATAAAAGGGAATCTGTTTCTCAAGCTCCTCTGTAAAATGTTTTCGCTCAGGTCTCGGGCCCACAAGACTCATCTTTCCGATAAACACTTCCCATAGCTGGGGAAGCTCGTCGATCCTAAATTTTCTGATGACTTTTCCCACTCTTGTAATCCTGTTATCATTGTTCTGCGCCCATACGGGTCCTGTCAGTTTTTCGGCGTCCACCACCATGGACCGGAATTTATGCATCATGTATTCTTTTTGATGGAGCCCTACCCTGTCCTGGGAGAAAAAAACAGGTCCTTTAGAATCAATTTTTATCAGGATGATGACAACAAGCAGCAACGGAGAAAGAAGAATCAGCATAGTGGTTGAGAGCAGGATATCCTCAATTCGTTTAAAAAAGGTCTGAATTCTGGATTTTCTGAACCCGTCTGAAAAAATCAGCCAAGACGGGTTGATTTTTGTGACAAGAACTTTTCCCGTCAGCATTTCATAGAATGAACTGCCGTCAATGACTTCAATTCCTGCGGTTCTGCATCGAATCAACTCGTCGGTAGGAAAAGACCCTCTTCTTTCATTTAATGCAACAACCACTTTGTTAATGCCCATTTCATAGGCAATGCTGCACAGATCTTTTTTGTCCGTTTTTACGATTATCTTCTCGGGTAGAGGCATTGGGTATTCTTCATTCTCTGAGTCCGGGATCAGGACCGACACTGTATAGCCGCAATCAATGGTGCTGCTGATTTCATTATATATATCCAAGGCAAGGCTGCTGGAACCCAGGATAATAATGTGCTCATTAAAAAAACCCTTATTCAGAATCTGAATATAAAGCAGCCGCCAGCCTATAATAAAAATTAATAGAAATATAATGCTTAATAAAAAGATTTTTTGATCAATGATGGTCAGGGGAAATACAAAATAAATAAAAGCAAGGGCAATGGAAGTCACCCCCAGCGCCTGAAGAAGCCGAATACCGGTTTCGGTAAATGTTGAGGATACATCAAAGTCATATAGATCGTTGTAATACAAACAGACCTGGCAGATAATGGTAATTAATAAAATCCTTAAAACCAACATAAAATCATAAAGATACGAGTCGGAACGTGTCAGAAGTACTGTGGATAGAAGGACGGAACCGAAAATAATAAAACCTTCAAAAATGAAAAATACGATATTTCTTATGGGGAAATACTGTTTTAAAAACCTTAACATGTCTTCAAAGAGACCCCTGATTATTTCGCATAACCATAGCCATGTTTATAATATCCATATCCATAACCCGGTCTCTTTTTAGCAAAATTCTGAACAACACCGATTATCTTTTCTTTACCATAAATATCGATAATATCCTGGACATCTTTTTTCCGTGTTTTTCCATGGCGCACCACCATGATGACGCCATCCACCTGCCGAACCAGGGCGCTTGTCTCCGAAGTAATATATGGCGGCGGTGTATCAATGATAATATATCGATCGCTGTAGCGTAATCTGACTTCATGAACAAGCCTTCTCATCTGCTCCGAAGATAAAAGTTCAGATGGATTTTTTGGTATGGTTCCTGCCGGCAGAATGGTCAGCTTGTTGATAAAAGTTTTGACTAACAGAGATGATAACGGTTTAGCCTTGGACAGATATTCACTCAAACCGGGCTGACCCGGCAGGTTAAATATGGAATGAATTTTGGGAGACCGAAGATCACAATCCATTAAAAGGACATGTTCATCTATGTTCTGGGCAATACTGACGGCTAAATTGGCAGCTACAAAAGATTTACCTTCCCCTGGCGACGCACTTGTGATCATGATGCTTCTCGGCGGGGTGCCCTTTTCAGGGAAAAGAATATTATTCTTTAAAAGCCTGAATTGTTCCGACTCCAAAGAATTTGGTCTGGTTAGTGTAACAAGAGATGAATCCATCCGTTCAAAAAAGAAAGAAGAATCTGACACCTCCTCTGAATGACCATGGCCTGTATTGGCTTTTATCTCAGATTCTTCTATTGTTACAGGATCTTTATGATTGAGATCGGTCTCTGGGAATTTTCCGCCTTCTAAATGGCTGGAATTACCTGTTATGCTAAGTTTTGCTTTTTCCAGTGCTTCAAAAATTTTACCCAAATTTATTGCTCCCGGATTATATATTAAAAAATGGATTTGATAAAATTGATGGTCCGATCCAGACCTTTGTAATTTAAAATGGCAAAAAAAGCTAAAAAAATCAGACCGTAGCCGCTAACACATGCAAAGGAAATGAGTTCAATCTTTCTTTTTCTATTATCATTCGGCATTTTCAAGGGCGGAATTGCCGCAAGAATTTTCAGACCCAATTCTTTTTCAATCTGTTCTTCCCGCCGGATCGAAGAATCAAAAATCTCTAAAAGAAAGATGATACCTGCTCCAATACCCAGCCCGGATGCAATGGAAAGCAAAAATAATAATTGCACATTGGGGGATATGGGTTTTTCAGGCAGCCGGGCATGATCCAGTATCCTGAACTGCTCCCCTTTTTGCTTTTTTTCCATATTTACCGACAGTTCAGCCTCAAGTTTTCTGTCCAAAAGAGAATTAAAAACAGTTTGAATATTTGAATAATCTCTTTGTAAGGACTGGAGTTCAAGTTCTCTCTTAGGAGTATCCTCTACTTTTACCTGATACTGTTTCATCAGCTGATCAAGATGTAATAATTCAGTTTCTAATTTTACGACTTCATTTCTAACCTGTTTAAGCTGGGCTCCCTGCTGCATGCCAGCAAAATCAGGCATCTGAGATTTAATATCAGTCGGACCGGAGGCTTTTCCAGAAGCCTGATTTTCCGTTTCCGATTTCGCTTCTGAAGCTTTGTTTTTATTCTCTTCAATTGATTTTTCAAGCTTTTCAATAATTTTTTTAATCTTACGTGCATCAGGGTGTTTTTCTGTGTATTTTAACAAAAGCACATCATATTCTTTTTGCGCTGCGGTAAGTTTTTGTTCATCTTCTGATGACCCAAGAGATCCTTCCTCAAAATCCATTGACGAAAACTGATCATTCATTGTCTGTGAAGCCATTTCTTTGGATTGAGAAATTTGGCTTTCGAGCATGCTTAAAGAATTTTTAGCCCGGATCAAGGCCTCATTTTTTGAAGTGATCTGTTGTTGTAGTCTGTCCATCGTTCTCAAATTCGTTTCACGCTCATCCGGAAGCCCGCCCATATGTTGTGTCCTGTATTCGGCAAGCTGTTTTTCACGCTCTTCAAGATTTTTCCGGGTTTTTTCAAGTTCAGAGTCAAGAAATTCACTGGTCCCAACAGCTTGAGCTTCCCGAACTTTTAGGTTCTCATCCATGAAAAAACTTGCAAGGGTATTGGCAATTTTCATGACCCGCTGAGGATCGTCTCCCTGAAAAACAATTGAAAAAGCTTCTGCATCAGACCTTGTTCTTTCAATCTTGACCTGAACCTGTTTCCTTAAAACGTTAACTTTATCTTCTAAGTACATGCCCTGAGCTTTTTCAAAAAGACCAAACTGATCAATGATTTTCTCAAGATTGCTTCGACTCAGTATCTGCTGGGAAATGGTGCTTATTCTTTCATTGATAGTGGAAGTGACAACAGACCGGACATAATTGGCCGGAACTCTTTGGGGCTGTACAAGAATAAGCGTAGCTGCTTCATACGTTTTACTTGCAGTGAGTGTATGGAAAAGACCAATGGTCAATGTTATACAAAACGGAATAATAATAAACCATCTTCTCCTGATTATAATCTCGAGGATTTGATCAGGCTTAATCGGTATTTGGGATTGAAACTGATCGGCCACGGCATTCCTCAGCTATAGGTTAAGGTTAATCTCATACTTCTATGATATCAGAAGTTATCATTCTTTAACAATATTATTATTTTGTCAACCCAAAAATCGACCAAACTCCTTAATAATAGGGTTTTTAGGATGATGCTGGGACAAATCGGTTTTGCATTTGCTTCGATGTTTTATTTATGTTAAAAAAAACAATCTTGTATATAATGTTTTTAATGATAAATTTTAAATTATAAATGATACATCATTGATCTCGGATTTCATAAATCGATTAAAATATGGATGCTCTATGAAAATTAAATGCCTCACATCAAATGCTTTGTTTTTATTGTCTTTTTTTTCCCTTTTCTGTCTGATTTCATCCTGCTCATCTGCCCAGGATGACATTTCCAAACGTTTGGAAACTGCCAGGAAATATTTTGCAGAAAAGGAATTTGAAAATGCAAAAATAGAATTTCAAAATGTGATTCAACTTGACCCTCAAAATGATATGGCTCATTTTGAATTGGGCGAAACCTATGTCCATCTTCAGGACCCTGTAAAAGCAGCCGCATCCTTTTCCCAGGCGGTTACCGCCAATCCCGACAATATTAAGGCAAGACTGCGGCTGGGTCAGATTCTATTGCTGGCAAAGGAAACAAAACAGGCCAGAGATGCGGTCAATGAAATTCTGGAAAAACAGCCTGACAATGTGGAGGCCATGCATCTTTTATCCAGCATCCAGATTCAGGAAAGAAATCTGCCTCTGGCCGTAAAAACCCTGGAAAAAGCCATTACCATGGCGCCTTCAGACCATAGAACCTATCTTTTCCTGGCCCATTTGCTCTATGCCATGAACCGCCTGGATGAGGCCGAACCCTATTATCTTAAAACCATTGCCCTGGATAAAACCCTGAGGGCTCCCTACATGGAACTGGTAAGTCTTTACAATCAGAAAGGCGAAATGGATAAGATAGAACCTCTGATCAATCAATGGGTGAAAATTCCCGGTGACCCGGTCCAGAAAAGCCATGACCTGGCCCGTTTTCAGGAAAGCCGGGGGCATTTTGAACAGGCAGAGAAAACCTATATAGAAGCATCCCTCAATGCCCCTGAAAACTCCGATGCCCTTGTGAATCTGGGATCTTTTTATGCCCGGCAGAAAAAAAACGACAGGGCTTTGGAAGTCTTTTTACGGGCCTTGAATTTAGATAAAAAAAATCCGGATATTCAGGCTTCCATTGCTACACTTTCATTTGAAGAAAAAAAATATGAAGATGCTGAAAAAGCCGTTGATGCAATTTTAAAAACAAACGAACAACATGAGCAGGCCAATTTTCTGAAAGGCCGTCTGTATTTTAACAAAAAAAACTTTGTCACTGCCTTGAAACATTTCGACATTGTAATCGGCGGAACCCCCGACCATGCTGCGGCCCGATATTTCAAGGCTCTCTGCCTTATGGACAAGGGGCAGTCGGATCTACCGGGCCAGGATCTTTTCAGAGTTGCCGCCGGTTATAAGACAGCGGAGTCATGGGAACAAAAACTGGCAAAGGATGAACTTTTGCGGGCAGTGCAGATCGATCCCGGATTCATCAATGCCCTGCTCCTCCTGATTGATATCGACCTGAAGGATAAAGACATCAAAGCTGCTGGCCGACACATTGCCGCCGTGCTTCAAAAGGACCCTCAGAACCTCCAGGCAGCAATCCTGGCAGGAAAATTAAAACTCCTGGAAAATGATCTGACCGGTGCTGAAAAAATTTATCTGGCCATCCTTGAGCGTGACCCGAAATTTGCCGCAGGCTATGTCTCCCTCGGACTTGTCCTCCATGGTATGAAAAAAACAAAAGAGGCATTGGATGCCTTTGATAAAGCCCTCAGCATCAATCCCAACCAGATGGATGCCTTAAACTATAAGGTCAGCCTGTATATGCAGAAAAAAGAGGTTGAAAAAGCCCTCGAGGCCTGCGAAAAACATCGAGGCAAATTTGAACCCACAGCAACCTCCCTTGCCATCATTGATCTTATCCAGGGGAAAATATTCATGACAATAGGAAAAATTGAACCGGCAAGACGCTTTTTTGAAAAAGCCGTTGAACGGCTTCCCACTCTTTCCGCCCCCTATGAAGAGCTTGGAATGGTCTATGAATATCAAAAGGATATGCCCCGTGCTATTGAAAGCTATGAAAAACTATTAAAATTGAACCCGGATTATCTTCCCACCTATTTAAATCTGAGCCGCATCTACAAAAATCAGGGGGATCTGAAAAAAGCCCAAAAATATCTGACAGATGCCCTGGCCATCCAGGCCGACTATGCCCCGGCAGCCAATAACCTGGCCTTTTTGCTGGCCGAAGGCAAATCCTCTCTATATGAGGCCTTGCGGCTGGCCAAAATCGCCAGGGACAAGGATCCGAAAAACCCGGATTATCTGGATACCCTGGGGTGGATTTATTATCTCCAGGGCAGCCACGGCCTGGCCTTGCGGGAATTAGAGGACAGCATCGCCATAAACCCAAAGAATCCCATCACCCATTACCATCTGGGCTGGACCTATTATGAAACCCAGAAATTTGAAGAAGCCAGAAAGCACATGGCCAAAGCCCTGGAGCTGGACCCTGAATTTAAGGGCGCTGATAAAGCAAGGGATGTTTTAGGAAGATAGGGTGGAGTTCTTGAGAAAAACAACGAGGGCAAAGAAAATATTTTCTTCGCCCTCATTGTTGGATTGATGAAAGAATGAATCTATATTAAGCGACTTGGCTTTTCTTCCGCATTTTGGCAGCAAGACCCAGAAGCCCTGCACCAAAGAGCATGAGGGTTGCGGGTTCAGGGACAGCATCAGTTGGTATTTTGGTGGCCGTAAGTGTTAATTTAACTCCATTATTATAGAAATGACAATCTGGATCAAACCCAAGCCCAAAGACACCGGCTTTAGCATAATCAAGCAATTTATCCAGAGCTCCCCCTGTAATATCAATCGTAAAAGTCGTGGGGGTCGTCGTCAAATTTTCTTTTTTAAATAATAAGTTTGAACCATTAACATCGCCATACTTATTGAGAAAATAATTACTAAAATTATTATCATTTGTATTGTCACTAAAACGCCTAACATCATTGGGGCCGGATGGATCAACCACCGTATTATTTAAAACATTCACATGAATGACATTGTAAAGATTGTTCCAGTTCTTAATTTCGGTAAAAGTCAAAGAGGCACTGAAGCTTAGAGTTGGATCATTAAAATTTGGATCGGGGTCAATCCCAGCCGCTGTATTAATGTACCAGGTATAAGCATATTGATGCTCCAAATCATGTAAATCGCTAGAATTACCATCATCAGCAGAATTTATATATGTTGGTATGTATTCCCATTTCGTTTCCGCAGCAAACGCTCCACCACTCAAAAACAAAACCATCATTCCCGTCAGCACTGATAAGTAAAATTTTTTCATCATTCCTCCAAATTTGTTTGCCGAAATATATCCTATATTAAGGTCAAAAACAATTTAATTAATTATTTCATAAACCAGTTAAGCAAGATGCATACCGATCTTGAAAAAATATTGAGTGACCGATAAACAGCCCATAAAATAGTAACGCCACAAGGGTTAAATTTTTATGCCTTTATAAAATTATGGAAAAGGGACTGGATGCCAAAAAGCCTTTAAAAATATGGCTCAGCACGTAAAATTATTTGTTTTTATATCCTGAACTATTTAAAAAACACATCATTAATTGATTCGTTTTTTTTACCTGATAAAGATAAAAAAAGATTACAGGAAAATTTAAATTGTTTAATCAAGCTCTCAAAGAAAAAAAATTATGAAAAAAACCTCCTATTTTTGCGAAATTAATTGCCTAAAATTGTAAAAAAACTTCACATCCCCTTTCTCTCCTCTGAAGGTTCTGAAAATCTATAATTGACAATGCTCATTTATGGTTTTATGTATTTGCCATGAAAAAACCAAAGACAATATATCTTAAAGACTATATATCACCGGCTTTTATTGTGGATCATGTGGATCTGACCTTTGATATCAGGGATGATCAGACAACAGTGATTTCCAGGCTCACGGTCCGTAAAAACATGGATATTGCCGATCAAAACACCCTCCTTGTGTTTGATAAAGGCGATTATGAAATTATTTCCGTTATAGCAGGCGGGATGGTTCTGTTGCCGGGTGAATATGGGGCAGATGATGATACCTTCACCCTTACCAAAACCCCGGAGGCTTTTGAGCTTGAGATCATAACACGTTTGAATCCCAAGGAAAATACCAGCCTGGAAGGGCTCTATGTATCAGGCGGGGTGATCGTCACCCAATGTGAATCCCAGGGGTTTAGAAAAATCACGCCGTTTCCCGACCGGCCCGATGTGATGGCTGTTTATTCCTGTACCATTATTGCGGATAAAACAAAATTTCCGGTTTTGCTTTCCAATGGCAATCTTGTGAATTCGGGAGACCTCGATAAAAACCGGCATTTTGTCCGATGGGAAGATCCCTTTAAAAAGCCCAGTTATCTGTTTGCCCTGGTTGCAGGAGACCTGGCCCATATCCAAGATCAGTTCAAAACCCGTTCAGGACGAACGGTTGAGCTTAAAATTTATTCTGAAAAAGATAATATCGACAAATGCGGGCATGCCATGAAATCCCTTAAACAAGCCATGGCATGGGATGAAAAACGATTCGGTCTTGAATATGATCTGGATCTTTACCAGATTGTGGCGATCAATGATTTTAATGCGGGCGCCATGGAGAACAAAGGGCTCAACATCTTTAATTCAAAATTTGTTCTTGCCGATCCGAGGACTGCCACAGATGATGATTTCATGAACATTCAGGCCGTAATTGGCCATGAGTATTTTCATAACTGGACAGGCAACCGGGTCACCCTTAAAAACTGGTTCCAGTTAAGCCTGAAAGAAGGGCTCACGGTTTTTCGGGATCAGGAATTCTCCTCTGACTTAAATTCCAGAGGAGTCGAGAGAATTACCAATGTCAGGAATCTGAGAGCATCTCAGTTCCCTGAAGATTCAGGTCCCATGACGCATCCGGTAATGCCGGAGTCTTATATTAAAATGGATAATTTTTATACCATGACTGTCTATGAAAAAGGATCGGAGCTTATCAGGATGATTCATCAACTGTTGGGCGAAGAAAATTTTCAAAAAGGATTGGCTTTATATTTTAAAAAATTTGATGGGATGGCCGTCACCATAGAAGATTTTATCAGTGTTATGGAAGAGGCCGGAACAAAAGACCTAAAGCAGTTCAGATTATGGTATTCTCAATCCGGAACCCCCATTGTAAATGTTACACGGTCTTACAACCAAGAATCAGGCCGGCTTGAAATCACTTTTACGCAAAGAACCCCTTCGGATAGAAATCAAAAAGATAAGCTGCCGCTTCATATCCCGATCTGTTTTGGTATTATGGATGCCAATGGAAATGATATTACACCCAAAGAAAATAACCTGCTTGAACTGAAATCTGAAACGCAAACTTACATCTTTTACCATATTCCTCAAAACAGCCTGCCATCACTTTTCAGACAATTCTCTGCCCCGGTAAAAATTGAATCGGATTTGACGGATGAAGAACTTGCCTTTCTCATGGCCAATGATACAGATGACATCAATCGCTGGGATTGTGCCCAGACCTTGTTTTCCAAGGAAATCCGCAGACTCGTTAAAATTATTCAAAATAAAGGGAATTTATCTATTGCTGAAAACCTGATCAATGCTTTTAAGCATGCTCTTTCCGATGGAAAAACCGACCGGGCCTTTATGGCAAAACTATTATCTTTGCCATCGGAGACTGAAATCAAAGATTATTTTGAACTTGTGGATGTTGAGGCAATCAACAAGTCCAGATCATATCTGGAACAGGAAATTGCACGGCAATTAAAAGAATCTTTTTTTGATACAGTTGAATTATGTTTCAAGGCTGATCCGTTAGGCCTTTCCCATGAAGCCATGGCGGATCGGAGCCTGAAAAACCTGTCTTTATCTTATCTTGGCAGCTTAAAAGACCCGGATACAACCAGTCTTGTTCATGATCACTTTGTTTCGGCAAAAAACATGACCGATGAAATTGCCTCTTTTAAGATTCTTGCGGAAATCTCTTTAGATATGAAACAAACAGCCACAGAACGGTTTTATAAGAAATGGAAACATGATAAGCTTGTGCTGGACAAATGGTTTATGGTTCAGGCAGGATCAGGTCTTTCAGATACTCTTGACAGGGTAAAAATTCTTGTCGGACATCCTGATTTTTCAATAAAAAACCCCAACAAGGTCAGATCACTGATCCAGATGTTTGCCATGCAGAATCACGTCAATTTTCATCGCTTGGATGCTAGCGGATATGGGTTTATTGCGGATCAGATTATTTTATTAGATCAGATCAATCATCAGATCGCTGCAAGGCTGGTCTCTTGCTTCAACCATTGGAAAAAATACGACAATCAGCGGCAAGCACTCATGAAATCGGAACTCCAACGAATTTTGAATATGAAATCTCTTTCAAAAAATGTTTTTGAGATTGTTTCAAGAGCGCTGGAATAATTTATATCCTGTTTGATTAGAGCCGCCAGAAATTGATTCCCAATTCTTTTGCTTCATTCGGGTCAAAGACCGATTTCACATCGATCAAACAGCCTTCCGGCTTGAGCATATTTTTAAATATGGATAGGCTGTTTTTGAGATAAGCCTTATGAGGAACGGCAAGAATCAACGCTGAAAGATCCTTTAAATCCTCCCAGCCGCAAAGGGTGACATTATAATAGGCCAATGCATCTTTTGGATCTGAAATGGCGTCATGAATCAGAATGTCTGTTCCATAGGAATAAAGCTCTTCTATAATATCAATCACTCTGGTGTTTCTTAAATCCGGGCAGTCTTCCTTAAATGTAAGCCCGAGAACACCTATTTTGGCCCCCTTGATGCTAAGCCCCTGGTTAATCATTATTTTAATGGTTTTTTCGACAATAAACCGACCCATATTGTCATTGATTCGTCGTCCGGATAAAATGATCTGGGGATGATATCCTTCGGATTCTGCTTTAAACGTTAAATAATAGGGGTCAACACCAATGCAATGGCCCCCGACAAGTCCCGGTTTAAAAGGGAGAAAATTCCATTTGGTACCGGCAGCTTCCAAAACATTTTTTGTATCAATTCCTAGTTTATCGAAAATAAGGGCCAGTTCATTCATCAAAGCAATGTTTAAATCCCTCTGGGTATTTTCAATGACTTTAGCTGCTTCTGCTTCTTTTATGGTTTTGGTGCGATGGACGCCTGCCTGAACGACGGTTTTATAAAGACTTGCCACTTTATTGCATGTTTCATCATCATCCCCGGAAACGACCTTTACAATTTTTGAAAGTGTATGTTCTTTATCTCCCGGGTTAATTCTTTCAGGAGAGTATCCCACATGAAAATCTTTTTTCCATACAAATCCGGATTCCTTTTCTAAAATCGGCACACAAACATCCTCCGTAACCCCGGGATATACAGTGGATTCGAATATCACAATGACCCCTTTTTTCATGTATTTTCCGGCCGTCACGGATGAACTGATCATATACTTCAGATCCGGGCGTCTTGCTTTGTCAATAGGGGTCGGAACCGCAATGATGATATAGTCGGCATCTGATATCTTTGACGGGTCGGTAGTCGGAAAAAAAAAGGATGCACTTTCAAACTCCTCTTTTGAAACTTCTCCGGTGGGATCTTGATGTTTCTTACAATTTTCAATGATTTTTTCTTTAAGATCCAAACCTGTTGTATGAAACTTGGCTCCGAAGTGAACAGCCAACGGTAATCCAACATAACCAAGTCCGATAACGGCAATTTTTGAATTCTTATCCATGGAAAATATTCTCCGATTTTTTTAATTGTAGTATTCTTTGTACCATTTAACAAAATTAGCTATCCCCTCAACAATCGGAGTCGAAGGTTTAAAACCTGTATCTTTGATCAGGTCATTAACATCGGCAAAGGTAGCCGGAACATCCCCGGCTTGCAGGGGCAGATATTCCTTAACCGCATTTTTTCCGACAGCTTTTTCTATGGCCTCAACAAAGTCCATCAGGGCAACCGGTTGGTTATTCCCAATATTATACAATTTATAGGGAACACAACTACAGGCTGGGTTGGGTTTATCGGATGACCATTCCGGATCTGCCTTGGGTATGGTATTCATAACCCTGACAACACCTTCGACAATATCGTCGATATAAGTGAAATCCCTTTGCATGTTTCCATTGTTGAATACTTTAATGGGTTCACCGTTTAAGATGGCTTTTGTGAATAGAAAAAGCGCCATGTCCGGTCTGCCCCAAGGTCCATAAACGGTAAAAAATCTAAGTCCTGTAGTCGGCAAATTGTACAAATAGCTATAGGTATGCGCCATAAGCTCATTTGCTTTTTTTGAGGCGGCATAAAGGCTGATGGGGTGATCCACATTATGACGCACGGAAAACGGCATATGGGTATTAAGACCATAAACAGAGCTGCTGGATGCATACACCAGATGTTTCACTCTTGAATGCCGACACCCTTCAAGGATATTGCCAAACCCTACCAGATTGCTGTCGATATATGATCCTGGATTTTCAATGCTGTATCTGACCCCTGCTTGGGCTGCAAGGTTAATAACATAATCAAATGAATTGGAAGAAAATAATTTTTTAATGGCCTCTCGGTCACTCAAATCCAAACGCTGGAATTCAAATTTTGAATGCTTATCAATAATTGAAAGCCTGCTTTTTTTAAGATTTACATCATAGTAGTCATTTAAATTGTCGATGCCGCAGACTTCATGGCCCTCTTTAAGCAAACGACACGCAAGGCTGAATCCTATGAATCCAGCTACTCCGGTTACAAGAACTTTCATACTCTTCCCTCAATTGTTGATAACATCATCTACTGGTAATCGTTTCAATTTCGACTTATTTAGCACAATAGGCTGCCCAAAAACAATGGAAATCAATAGGTAATGCAATTAAGAGTTACAGATTTGAAGAATATTTTATTCAGGTATAAAAAGTTTGGTCATATTTTATTTTTTGGGTATCTATGGCAAATCAGTATAAATCGGAGCGCTGCTCCATTTGCTGATTCTTTCCCATCCAAATCTGTCCTCCCAGCCCTTTCTTCTGTCTTTAAACAGTTTTCTTTTTTGAATGGTGGGATACCCGGGCCCGATGTCAAGTATACGCCTGTCCACGGGAGATCTCCGGTCTGCCGGCGATCTTTTTGCAAGCACAGTCTTTAATTGAGGCATTTTACCCCCTTTTTATGAAACGTGTTTCTTCTTAAAGGTGAAGAGCTCTTAAATTAATTTGAATTCAATATAAATACTGGTTTTCGTAAGAAATCAGAATGAGCTGCTGTTTTGTTGATTATATAAAATTACAAAAAATTGTCAAAATGTTTTTCTGAAAAATGTTATTATGGGAATAATAATCTTTCAAGAATAAGCCCCCAGAAGCTATTTTGCGCTGATGAAAAAAACCATCCCAGATGAGTGGAACATTGAGCGCAGACCCCGATTTGCCAAGAATATCCAATAAACCATGAAAATTCGGTTGACGAAATTGACGCAGCACGACAACCCATGGCATCTGAAAAACAACCAATTTCAAACACATGACCATAAGGATTGGCAAATATGTGACGAAAGGATTGATTGACGATAATTTGTTTTGAAGGATCAGTGATCGGCTGTTGGCATACGGTACAAATGATTACCTTTTCGTCTTTTATAACTACTTTTGTTTCAGTGATGGATAAAATATCCGGTGCTTGTTTGCAGATGATGTCCATTTTTTTATTTTATCAACATTAAAGGCCTTCTCGTTCAATAAATGAGAGGGTTGCCCCTACCGGTGCAAAAGAAAGAAAGACAATGTTCAACCCGGGAATAAGGAATAAAAGACCGAAACCTATATGGAACATTAAATTTTTTTTTAAAAATCCGATCCGAATTTTAAAAGAATACATTCGCCTGGCCGGAACAAGGTCGGTATTATCCCAGGCTAAAAATACGGCTGCTGTAATTGACGAAATCAAAATAATAATGGGACCGAGAGGAGTAAATAACCCTATTATCATGATAAAAAGGGTTATGATCACTGGAAGAATGGCCCTGGGTATTTCTTGTTTTACCAGATGAAAAAAAAAGCTGAGCCGTGTCATTTGACTTGGTTGGATCTGTTTTCCAAGAATAATTGATTCTGTGATCCTGGACATATAGTCCATAATAAAGACACAGAACAGCAATTGTGAGATTAAATAGGCCACGACCATGGAAATGACAAAAAGAACTATGGATAAAAGATATGAAATCGCAAACCACAAATATATCAGCAATCCGGATTCAGGTTTTTTCCAGATTGCTGTCAAAATTTCATCATGCCAATAAAAAATAAGGCCCGACAAAAAAAATACCAAAAACAATACAAAAACAAATCTGAAAATTCCAAGCATCAATAGTTTTGGCGTTTTAAGAGCCAAGTCCACGCCTTTAATATTATATTTCATGCCATCCAATATATCCATTTTGATTTTCTTTCTCTTCATCCATATTGTTAAATAAAGTCATCTGTACTATACAAATAACAATTTTTCAACTTTAAGAGGATAGGATAGATGAAAATATATTATGTTGATGGAAAATTTGTTCCATCTGATCAGGCCGTTATACCCGTTGATGATCTTGCTGTTTTAAGGGGCTATGGGGTTTGTGATATTATTCGGACGTACAACGGCAAACCTTATTTTCTTAAAGACCATATCCTTCGCCTTGTAAATTCCGCCAAGGAAATAGGGTTATCATTGCCTTGGCAGACCAGGGAACTTACCGATATCGTTCTTGAAACTTTAAATCGAAATCAGTGTGCAGATGAAGCCAATATCCGAATTGTCATCACCGGGGGATCAAGCCCAGACTTTTTTTATCCCCAAGGCAACCCCAGGCTCATTGTCCTGATTACGGATTTAAAAAAACTGCCGGAATCCTGGTATAAAGCAGGTGTAAAAGTCATTACCTACCCTCTTGAAAGAAGTTTACCTGATGCCAAAGTAATTTCCTATATACCGGCAGCCATTGCATTAAATAAAGCAAATGAAACCGGAGCGATAGAAGCCCTATACATCAATAGAAAAACGGAGGCTCTGGAGGGTACCACGAGTAATTTATTCGCCTTCTTTGGCAATACCCTTGTAACGCCAAAAGACGGGGTTCTGAAAGGAATTACAAGACAGGCTATTTTGACGATCGCAAAAAATTTTTTTATTACAGAAGAAAAACCCATCCCATTAGTTCATTTGCTTCATGCAGATGAAGTCTTTATCAGCGGCACAAATAAATGTATCGTACCTGTAATTCAGATTGACGACACAAAAATCGGAAATGGAAAGCCGGGGCCAGGGACAAAAAAAATGATTACCGAACTTGAAAAACACGCTCTTGAATTTATCCGGTCGTCTTCATGACGCATTTGAATCAGGAATACATTTGATCATAAAAGAAATATCTTTTGAAAATTCTTTAAAACTAATATTGTTTCTTTCATAAACCACACTTCCCGCCATATTAAAGAACCTTGTGTAGCAATCAAGAAAACCTAATTCACATGATTCACTGTTTTGATTTAAAAAATTCGATTGTAAAAAAAAATTATAGAGAATTTTTGTGTCTTGGGTAATACAGGCATCTTTTACTATGGACATGATATCATCACTGATATGAATTTCTTCATGAATTCCTGTGCTTTCCAGTCTTGATGCATTATTGACCGCTTTACCGATGGCTGTAACTATTTTGCGTTTTTGGCTTCCCAAAGGCCCTATCATTGCTGAGCCGACTTCGACTCCGGCTCTGAAACTAAGAGTTACCCCTGTTGCATGGATTAAGTCCTTAACACGACCTGTTTTGTCCATGGAATGCTTTCCAGTCTTTAACAGATGGATTTCATTAAAAATAGATGCGATTGAAAAAATTATCAGCATTACCCTTTCATGAGAGCCTATCGAAAAGCGATTGTTCCGGTCGTCAAATGGTGATGCATTTACCAGGAAAACAGAATCTCCTATAAAATTATCCACCCTGCAGGCAAATCGGTTTGCATTATCCGCGGCAATCTGGTGGCATAGATTCAGGACAAAAAAATAATCTCTGGGTTGAAATTTTTTCCGAATAGTCGCTGACCCTACCATATCAATGAAAGCATAGACGCCATCGGTAATATTTACGGCTTCCATGTTAAGCTGTTTTTCATCCACAGCACCAACCGCTTTTAAATACTCTTTCTGAGCATTTAATTGAATTTCTTTATTTTTTAATTCCAGTGCCGTCTTTCTAAGATTTTTTTCTTTTCTCCAGATAATATGTGCCGCTTGCCTGCCCTTGGCAGATCCGATATGCGCAATGGAGGCCATTTCAATTGCAGAAATCAACAAATTCAATCGTTTTGATAGCATTTTCCCATTGACAAATTTTTCTTCCTCTCTCAAAAGCAAGTCATTATTAATCGTGTTGAATACAATGGCTCCATAATCCGGAACGTAAGCAGAAACAAAATTTTTTGCTTTAAATTCTCTGACTATGGTTGTATTTATCCTTAAGCCAGGCAAGCGGCTAAAGAGATTGCCATCATATGAATATATCGAAAAATCGGAATTGTTTCCATTATCATGGTGTTTATCCTGGATATGGTCAATTATAAGAATTTTTAAACCTTTTTCATAGAATTCCTTATGCGTTCTCAAAACAAAAGATATAATGCCGTCACTTTCTTTTTTATCGCCAAATTGTGTATTCCTGTAAAGCATTACAGGAGAAAGCCCTTTCTTTTTTACGATAAGCTTTCCAAAATATTTAAGAATCAGGCCTGAAAATCCAATGCCGTCAAATTTGTGCATTACACCTCTGTCCCATTTTTCAGGGGGAAGATATTTCAAATAGGTTTTGTTGGTACCGAGCAACAAACCGATATGACGTGCCTGAATCAGTTTTAGGGAAAAGGATAAAAGCAGATCTAAAGTGTTTTTTTTCTTAAAGACAATTCTTTCAAATTTTTCAATATCAGGTAATTCTTTTTTCATTTTTTGAATAGAGACTTATAAAATTATCAGTATTCATAGCGTTATCCTCAGTTTTGTAAAACAAATTCTGGAACAACGAGATTTCTTTTTCTTTGAATGAAATAAGAGACCCGATAAAAAAGACATGATAAATACGATAGATTTCATCTGATATGATTTTTAAAAGTTTGTCTTTATGTTCTTCCATTCGCACAATCCAGTCATTCAGAGTTTTAATATAATGAGGTCTAAAATTTTCTGCGGTTAACAGTTCAAACCCGGAATTTGAGGCCATTTCAATAAGATCATGCTCAAACATTAACTCTCCGCCCGGAAACATATATTTTCTCAGGAATGCATTTTCATATCCTTTTTTTATTTCCTCGTTGGTTGTGATGGTATGCTGCATAAAAAGTCCGCCTTTTCTAAGGGCATTATAAACTATTTTAAAAAAAACCTGCATATTTTTCTTCCCGACATGTTCAGACATACCAATGCATGAGATTTTATCAAATTTTTCTTTCCCGAGATCACGATAATTCATTATTTTAATTTTGATTTTTGAAAAAAGTTTTTCTTTATCAATCCAGCGTTCAGCATAAGTTTTCTGCTCAGAACTCAAGGTTATCCCAGTCACATTGACACCATATTCCTTTGCTGCAAAAACAGCAAAATTGCCCCATCCACAACCAATATCCAAGAGGGCTTCGTCCGGTTTTAACCTTAGCTTTCTGCAGATGATATCCATTTTATCATATTGTGCTTCATTCATATGGGTGGTGTCATCAGCATAATATCCACATGTGTACCCCATTGTTTCCCCGAGAAACAATCTGTAAAATTCACTGGAGACATTATAATGATATTCAATATTTTCTTTTTCTTTTATTTTTGGATTGATAAAAAATTTTGTAAGATACCGGATCATATTTTTTCTTTGGTTCTTTTGAAGCAATTGCGCGCAAATCAGCTCATAAAGCTCCTTAATACTGCCGGAGATGTCAAAATATCCCTTTATATAGGCTTCACCTAGGGAAAAGGCGTTTGGAGAAATTAATGCGTTAAAAAATTTTTGATCTTTAATATGAAGTTTATGCTGAATACCATCTCTTGCAGTGGAATATCTGTTCCCGTTTGTATCAATAATCTCAAGAGGTATCATCCCCTGATCAAGTTTATCGATAAATTTTTTTAGAAAAAAAGATTCTTTTTTTCTAAGAGGTTTCATTTTTTAGCCTTTCGTAGAAAATGGAAATTAATAAAAATTACATTTTTTGGTACGGGCTATTAAAAGTTTTGCTCATTATATTAAATCTTTTAAAAAGATAAAGGCTTATATTAAAAATATTCATTTTTTTTGAGCAGGAGAAAAAGGCAAAACAAAAGATATCAGGCCATGGCTTTTAGGATATTTCGTGTTTCGAGAAGCGCTCTGGATATGTTATTTCGGTTTCGGCCCAGCTGAATCCGGATACTGTCCTTTTTTATGAATTCAAATGAAAAAAGATCCTGAAGCTGTTTATTCAACAAGGCAAATGGTTTTTTCATGTGTTTTTCGGAAAAGGTCAGCGTCAACACATCAGGGATGATATCAAGGCGCTGAACGCCTGCCTGGATACAATAAACTCGCAGCATGATTTTTAAAAGCATGTTTTCAGCTTCTCTCGGCAGCCGGCCATAACGATCTGCAAGCTCTTTTTTCATATCATTTATATCTGAAATCTGAGTGATCCTGGATAATCGCCGATAAAGCGTTAGCCGTTGCTCAACTGATTCTATATAATCTTCAGGGAACCCTGATGACATGGCCGCATTTATTTCCGGTTCCAGCGGCTCAATGGTTTCTTCACCTTTTAAATCATGGACGGCCTGATCCAATAATTTTAAAAACATATCATACCCGACAGCTGCAATATGTCCGGATTGTGACGCCCCAAGAGCTGTTCCCGCACCCCGGATCTGAAGATCTTTCATGGCGATTTGAAAGCCTGAGCCCAGATCTTTATACTCCATTAAGGCTGCCAATCTTTTTTTAGCATCTTTTGTCAACTTGCTTTCATCGGATATGAAAAGATAGGCATAAGCCTGATGATCGCCTCGACCGATACGGCCCCTGAGTTGATAAATCTGGGAAAGTCCGAAATTTTCAGTTTTATCAATGATCATTGTATTGGCTGAAGGAATATCAAGCCCGGATTCAATTATTGTGGTGCAGACCAGGACATCTATCTCAAAATTGACAAATTGAAGCATTATTTTTTCAAGTTCTGTTTCTGAAAGCCTGCCATGAGCAATTCCAATTCTAGCTTCAGGAACGAGCATTGCTATATTATCTGCAGCTTTTGAAATGGTTTTAATGCTGTTATGAACATAAAAAATTTGTCCGTTTCTGGACAATTCTCTTTTTATAGCATCCTTCACAACCGAGTCTTCATATTTTGAAATATAAGAAACAATCGGCTGCCGGTCTGCCGGAGGGGTCTTAATCACACTGATGTCCCTCATTCCGGTCAAAGACAAGTGAAGGGTCCGGGGAATAGGGGTTGCCGTAAGTGCCAGGACATCCACTGTATTCCTTTTTTTTTTCAGGCTTTCCTTATGTTTGACACCAAAGCGCTGTTCTTCATCTATCACCAAAAGTCCAAGGGATTTAAAATCCACGTCTTTTTGCAAAAGCCGGTGAGTGCCAATAACAATGTCCGCCATGCCGGAGCTGATTGCTTTTAATATTCTGATCTGATCCTTTCGAGACCTGAATCTTGAAAGACATTCGATGTTGACGGGGTATCCGGTGAACCGTTCCCTGAACGTAGAAAGATGCTGTTCGGCAAGAATAGTGGTCGGGACGACAATTGCAACCTGTTTTCCATCATTGACGGCTTTAAAAGCGGCCCGAATGGCAACTTCTGTTTTTCCATACCCCACATCGCCGCAGACCAGCCTGTCCATGGGAATGGTAGATTCCATATCAAGATGAACATCATCAATGGCTTTGAGCTGATCCCGTGTTTCTTCATAAGGGAATGATGCTTCAAAATCATCATAATAATTGTCAGGCCGGCTGAATGAAAAGCCGATATTGGATTTCCTTTGAGCATATAGATTTAAAAGGTCTGCTGCCAATTTTTCAACTTCTTCCTTGGCTTTGGCCTTTGATTTTATCCAGGCTTTTGAACCGATCTTATCCAGAATGGGGGTATAATCTTCCACACCAATATATTTACCGATCATCTCCATGCGATCAACCGGCAGATAGAGTTTATCATCATCCTGGTACACGATCAGAATAAAATCCTGCACAATTTTATCTATGGTCAGGCTGCAAAGGCCTTCATACCGACCAATACCATGTTCGGCATGAACGACGATATCACCATTTTTCAACTCTTCAGGTGCAATGAGTTCTGTTTTTAAATCTCTTTTTGACGTTCCTTGTCTTCGAATTCTTTTCCTATCGAAAATCTCGTTTTCAGTAACAATTGAAAGGGAATTGTCATTCAGAACAAATCCGGAAGACAGCTCTCCAAAAAGATAATAAATACCTGGAGGGCTTTGCATTGCAGCACTGAATGATTTGCAGGCCAAGGGTTCTAAGCCATAGGGCTGCAACAGGGAAATTAGTCTTTTTGCCTGGGATTCCTGAGTCAGGACACATAGGGCCAACCCGGTCATATGATTTTTTAACCATCCTGCCAGGGGCAGCAAGGGGTTGTCTTTAAACCCTTCTCTTTTTAATTGGGAAGACAGGGACAGGTTGTCCTGATAGCCGAACGAACGCATAATTGAGCCTTGGCCAAATGAAGCCTGAAAAACTTCAAACTGTTGAAATGCTGTATTTTGATGCAATAGGATATTGGATTTGACCATAGCCCATTCAAGACAAATGGACTGAGGATCGACACAGAGCCTATTGTCTGCCGCAGCCGTTGTATAATGGAGCTGTGCTTTATTCTCAAATTCCTTTGCAAAGGATTCAAGTTCATCCGGATCATCAAGAACCCAAAAACTGCTGGGAGGGATATAATCAAATATACTATCCGGTTTCTCATAAACAATGGATAACATACTTTCTATGCCGGGAAATCTTCCAGACTCCCTGATCTGATTTGCATACTCCCGTATTTTTTGTGCATCAAGACCGGCTAAAGTCCCGGCCTGTCTTAAACGGGCAAGAATATGGGGTATTTCTTCTTTTGTAACTACAGCTTCATTTGCAGGGGTTATGACAAATTCGAAAACGTCCTTAAACCCTCTTTGGGTATAGGGAGAAAAATATCGAACAGACTCTACAAGATCTCCAAAAAATTCAATCCGAACCGGATAGGAATACCCCGGAGAAAAAATATCAAGGATACCGCCGCGGACAGAGTATTCTCCCGGATCTTCCACAAGAGAGGTTCTTAAATATCCTCCGGATTCAAGCTTAACGATAAAAGCATCCCTGTCCAATTCCTCGTTTGCAATAACCAATTCCGCATAATTATTCAGACTATCCTTTGGAATGAGTTTTTGTAATATTGTATCCACTGTGGCGACAATAATCAGCGACTCCGCTTGTGAACCCGTGATTCTGGATAAAGCCGTCAATCGCTTGATCGATATTTGTTTATGATATGACAGAGATTTTAACGGAAGGATGGGGTACCCAGGAAAAAAAACAATTCGATTTTTATCTTCAGGAAGAAAGAATTTCAGCTCTTCAACAAAGCTTAAGGCCTTACGGGTATCTTTCAAAACAGCAACAATTGTTGTTTTTTTTGTTTTGTACAACCGGGACGTCAGATAGGCTTTATGTGATCCATCTGCCGGGGTGATAATGACGCTGCTGTTTTGATTACAAATATCGTTGAGAATATTATTTGAATTTTTTGGCAAGGTCATTGTCTATTACATAAATACAGGCTTCATTGGCCCCTTGGATGGTATATCCGAATTTTTTACAAAGGTTGTCCATCAAAAATTTAACATCTTTTTTAATTCGTTTGTCATGGGTTTTAAATTTTTCAGTATCAAAATCCTTGATGGCATTCCTGAAATTCTCGTTTTCGATAAAGGGTTCCAGCACTCTTTTCTTGAGGTTATGGACATATCGGTCATACAGGGATTCAAACAACCTTGTTTCCGTTATATTTTTTTCCTCTATCATAATCTCATGGGTAAGGGTTCGGGTGGTATATTCTTTTAATACATCATTGCGGATTTCAGTTCTCCTTTTTTGGTCCATATTTGAAGAAAGCAGCCTGTTTTCGATGCTTTCAAGAAAAGCCTCAGTGACATGAATTTCTTCTTTTGTAAATATGCATTTTATAACGGAATCAACTTCGTTGGTAACGGCAGAAATATAATTTTTAATATCTTTGGCAATCTGCTCTTCATTATAATAATACAAAGATTCTTTAACCTGCTGGAGAACGCTGTAATCATACATTCTCAGCAATGATTCCAGGAATCCCGGAGGAATCATTCTTTTGGGTGTCTCATCCAGTTTATTGATAAATGTACACAAATCCGGCATATTTATTAATCGATCTTCTTTGGCATATTTGGAATAGAACTGATCAAACAATTTTATGGAGTCGCGCCCGGATAATCCTTCTTTCCCATAAATTTCAGATTCTGCAATGATCTTTTTCAGCATCTTGTTGTCAAGAGACTTAATATCATCTTCCTCAAGCCATTTTGGGATATTGCCGGAGAATAATTCCATTTTTAACAACATGAGTTGATCGTCACAGAAATTTTTATATTTGGCAGGATCTTTGATCCATTCGGAAAGTGCCTGGGATTTTTTCCCGATTCTGGTGCAGATAATCACCCTGGCAAAGTTTTCGAGAACCATGGGCAAAAAACCGCCTTCAATATGACGCCCGAATATATTGATAAAGATTTTGACTTCAGTCTTCATATCCAGAATATACGGGATATCAATATATTGAATCCTGTCTTCAAATGACGGGAAATCCCGAATACTTCTCTTATCTTCCGGGTTCATCAATGCAAAAAATAAAGAGTCCACCCTTTCTTCAATATCTTCAACCTTGTGCAGTCCTTCGCTGATAATGTTATGAAGCTCAACCATTCTCTCAATATTATGCGATTTGATATCCATAAGCGCATAAATCCCATTGTTGATTTTTGCAAACCGGGAATATTGATAATTGATAATATTACTGTCTTGAAAAAGGGAGTTGATGCGGTTTTGCAGCATCTCATTGGAAAGGACATCCTGCTTTAACGGGCTGTCTCCAGGATTAAACACACTGATACCGTTACCTATTCTCCGGTTGAAATAATAAGGTCTGGTATACAGCATTTTATACACTTCCGATGGATTGCCAAGCCTTTCAAGTAATGAGTGATAAATGGATGAACAAATCGTACAAACCTCTTCTTTAAATACCCATTCATATTCTTTTTCTGTGAAAAGGCGCCATTTGAATTCATCATTTTTGATCAATTCATCCAGAACGATTCTTCTTTGATCCTTGGGGATTGCAAGAAATGGATTATCATGGGAAATACAGGGGATTTCAATATATTCGGCATCGGTATTACCGAATATTTTTTCACTTGTACCCTGTTTGAATGTATCCTCACCTTTTTCAACATAATGAATAAGCTTTTCAAAGGCTGATACTGTAATCGTTTTTTCCTTATCCTGAAGCTTTTTAATATTGAGCCGCCAAACGATTTCATATCGAAGCCCATCTTCTGTGTTGGCATATTGTTCAAATTTTTTAAGCAGATTGTTTAAAAATGTGCTTTTCCCACACCCATGGGGTCCGTAAAATATATATATCCTGTTTTGCTGAGCGCCATGCCGCAAATATTCCATTTGTTTCATAAATCGGTTTGCAAACAGCATGTCCGTAAAAAATGGGGTCTCAGACCCCTCAACAAACAATTTTGAGCAATCATAATTGGTAAAAGAAAGCTGGTCGCCTTCTTCAGATATTGCTTCTTCAGGCTCAACAACATAGGTTTTAATCATATCATGAAATGCCTGAAATATGTTTCTCAGGATCTGGGAAGGTTTTGTATTTAAAATGGTTAAGAATTCTTCAAATGGAACGGGTTTGAGCCTTTGATAATCCGTCATGTTCTTATCAAGCAGTTCAAGTGTTTGATCTACTGATATTTTTTTTGAAGTCTGGGTTTTCATATAGACCTATAACTCCCGTTTATGAAGTTTTCGATTTTCAATAATATAAAGCATTCTTTTCCATTTGATGGGTTCCGGCTTTTTTTCTTCCGCCTGCGGGGAGGAAGGATCCCAGAAATTTGCATAATTTGTAGCCGTTTTCCCGGCTGTTGCGGGTTCGCTGGTCTCCAGATGGACCGGGCCGCCCCATAAATATTCTATACCGATCATGGTGTTCTCAATAAAGTCAAATTTAAGCGGTTTATTTTCAAATTTATGATTTAAATAAAGAACGCCATTTTTACAGCCGGAAATATCAACAAAGATTTCAGGTGGATGGTAAAGTGTATCCACAATCATTTCCTTATAATCTTCTGCTTTTTTGGATTTGATATAATATTCTATGGACATTCTGGCCTGATTGAATCGTTTGCCTGCAACAAAAAGATTGTGAGCATTCACAAAGTCCTGATCAATAAAGGAATTGATAAACGTAAAATCTGTAAAATTTTCACGGACCTCCAGAATATAATCTGCTCCTGTATCCTTGGTTTTATTGAATTTCTTTTTTCCAACCTCATCTTTTAATAAAGAGTATTCAAAAGAATAACGGCCTTTATCTTCCATATCCTTAATATGCTGGAACAATCTCATCCCTAAAGCATAGGGATTTAACCCGACCTTTGGCATGGCAGTAACGCCTGCATTGATTTTGGCATAGTCAACTTCATGACCACAGATTCGGTCATCTCTCATGAATAGATAGTCATGCCAATAACTTGCCCAGCCCTCATTCATGATTTTGGTCCTGATCTGGGGCTGAAAGTACAAAGATGTGTTCCTGACAATCTGCATAACAGATTTGATCCATTCGTTTTCATCTTCTTTTAAAAACGGGGAGTTCCGAATAATATATTCCATAATATCCAGATCCGTTCTCCGTTTTATAAGAAGCTCTTTTCGATATAATTCTTCAAATTCAGGGTATTTGTTGACGACCAGGCTGAAAAAATCTTCATCATTTTTATTCAGGTTTTCATTGAATCTTGTAATTTCCTTAAGATATTCATTGTGAGAAACATTTTTAATTTTCTGTAAAAAAACATCAAAATAGAAATCCGTTCGATTCAATTGCTGTTTTGATTCACTAAGCAGTTGGAGATTCAATTCTTTATGATATCCGACAAGATTATCTGCGCCCCGGGAAAACTCAATCGCATAATCAACCCATCTGCCCTTTTCTGATCTGAGTTTTGCAATCAGGCGTTTATCTGCCAGGGCCTGGCCGGTCAGATCAATATCCCAGGTATTTTTATAAAATAGATTATTCTGGAAAAAATCAATATGTCCAAGAACATGATAAAAAATCATCACATTCAACCAGTCAGGGTTATTATCATTATAAAATGAAATGGCAGGCCTGGTGTTGATGACGGTTTCGTATGGATTTGAAGGATAGGCCTCATACATGCCCTTGCCGGAAATAACCCGAACATCATGAACCCAGTAGTCGTATAAGGTCGGGATCATCACTTTGGGGCTGAGTTCAATCATATCCCGATTGGTCACAATATATTCAAGCGTTTCATCATCAAATTTCAGGCCATGATCAATAGCCCTTAATTTGCATTCTTCCATTATGCCTTTGACATGTTGGCTTACAAGTTCCATAATTTTCTCACTTTCCGGTTGAACTGCCGTATTTCTTATGAAATGAGCTTTTTAATACCCTGGATGATTCTAGCATCATCTGCATTTTCATCCAGCACATCCATTTTTAAGAAATTGCTGTGCTTGTTCAGTATCCCTGATGATTTAAGATACTTTTCAACCTCTGTCTGTTTAGAGCCCACATAAGAATGTTCAACAATGGAAATGCCTATCCTGGAAGCGTAAATGAGCATTTTTTCAATCTCTTCAACTGTTTGTTTGCCGTCTTTGTCCCAATCGTCACCATCTGTCCCGTGAAACACATAAATATTATAGTCACGGGCAAGATTTTCCCGTTCAACAATATCATTTACAAGCTTAAAGGCTGTAAAAACCTTTGTGCCGCCGGCAACCTTGTATGAATAATATTTATAAAAATCCGAAACTTCTTTGGCTTCCGTGTCATGAAGAATGAATCGTGTTTCAACCTGTTTTTCATATTGGTACAAAAGCCAAGAATATAACATGACATGCTGAGACACAACAGTTTGAGTCACTTTTCCACTCATTGAACCGGAATAGTCTCTTAAAAAAAACACAAGGGCCTGGGATTCAAAATCCTTTTCCCTGGACAAAATACGATACACCAGATCCTGGGGGGAAATGATAAATTTTGTCGGATCAATATTGCCGACATCCGGTATATTACCTAAAGTAATATTGGTTTCAACAATCCTTTTCAGGGTTGCCTTTTTATCCAGTATCTGTCCTACTCCCCTGTTTTTGTCCGTCAGATCATAAATATACCTGGCAAGTGTTCTTTTCTTTCCCTTATCTTTCAGGTTGGGCAATTGAAAATCCTGGGAAAGAACCTTACCGAGTTCATAGGCATTGGATTCGAGTTCGTGATCACCCCCCTCTCCTTGTCCCGGACCCTCCCCTGGTCCTTCTTCTCCTTCTTCGCCTTCCTGGGGACGTACGGGCTGTTCTCCAATCACATCCCCTTCTTCTCCTTCGCCTGTTCCTCCTGTGGGTTCTCCTTCTCCCGGTTCCTGATTCAGATTTATTTCATCATGAACAAATTTTTCTTCTACTGTTGTCGGGACAATGATGATTTTCTCTTTGCCCCCTGTCCCCGGCTTAACAATTCTGCCAATACGGATTTTTCTTTTAAACCCGTCTTCTTCTCTTCTTCTGTCTTTTTCAAGAAGTTCGTCAAGGGTTATCATGGGTTTGCCTCCCCCTGTTTATTTGTCATCTTCCTGACTACAGAAATATTCAATGGTTTTCTGGGCGCAGGTTCTGCAATACCCAAGTTTTTCATTCATGGTATAAATCATTCTGTCATAAAGCTTTTGGTTCTCTTCATTGGTTCTGTTGGCCAAGGCTCCAATTAATGATCCGGCACCGGCGATATCGGATTTCAAACGGACATCGGTAATGGCTTTAACAAGTTCAAGGTTATCCATAAAATCATAATTTGCATCCACAGAGAGTTTCTGACCATAAATCTTTCGAATAGAATTTCTGAAAGACGCACGCTGTTCTTCTGTTTTCAGGCCCAGCCGCTCTTCCACATTCTTTATATATCGCTCATCAATTTTAAGGGCTCGGAGTTCACCGGTCTGGGGATCTTTATATTTCCACATCATATCCGGACCCAGGTGTTCTGCATCCACGCCTATGATCATATTAACATAATTCATCACATCTTTTTTTATGGCCAGCGGCTCATCCATGTAGGCATTGAACATCTCGGTCATGATCCGTTCACGGTATAATCCTCGTGCAATCTTTAAATCTTCCTTAAATTTTGCTCTGTCCGCCGGTTCCTGAACATAATCAAGAACGGTTCTTTCAAGCGCATTAAAAATATCCAGGGCAAACATACATTGACCTTCATTTGTTTCCGAGCTTTCCAGAAGCAGCTGGACAGCACGCCCCAGATTTCTCTGCCCAAGGCCTTTCTGGCCGAACCGCTTGGTTATGTCAGTATCTTGGTTCAGGGTGTCGATTAATTCCGCAAGCGTTTTGAGACTCTTTTCACCAGCTACTTCACCAGCTGCAAGTTTCATGATTTCAACCGGCGTGAGCTTATCTGATTTGGGCAACCTTGTTAAGACAACCCCAATAGAAGCTGCATAATTCAAATTCGGATCCTGATGCAGGACTTTTGAATCCAAAGACCGTTTGATGTCAGTGCCAATGGAATATTCCGTCAAATATTTTTGAATTTTATAATCCGTGTTATGTGCCACATAGCAGATTCGGCACCGGTCAATAATAGGTGCCTCTTCTTTTTCCGATAGAAAGGTATCAAACTCGGAATTGTTACTGGTAGCGATGATCAACGTATCAATGGGCCATTTGAATCCATCCAGTTCAATCATCCGGTTCTGGATAACACCCAGATAGACCTGAACTAAGTCTTTTTTGTTTTTATAAATTTCATCACTGAAATGTATGCCTCCGCCGGCCACTCTTGCAAGAGCACCCCTTCGCAAATCAAATCTGTACGGGTTGTTTGTATCAGAAATATGAAGAAGACGCTGGATGGATTCTTCACCCATCAGATCTACTGCCGAAGATGTAATTTTATCTTTTGCCGGGTATTTTCCCGTAATCGTGCCAAGACTTTCGATTAATGGTACCGGCGATATTTCAATAAATGAGAGCATTTTATTAATGTCATTATCTGCATATTCGCGTATCTGATTAAAAATATAGGCGGAACAGGCTCCCAAGGGTCGGTACTTATCATAAAGGGAATCCATCTGTTTTTCAGTAAATTTGAATTTTTGAGCCAGATATTCCTGCGTTTTTTCTTTTGTTTCATAAAGGCTCATGGCGAGTATCATGGGATCTTCATAGGTCTGTGATTCAATAAATTCGATTTTTCCATAACCGCCGAGCTGATTTAGGTTAATAAATCTGAATGTATATTTCTTGTTCTGGGGAATGCTCAAAAAATCCCGATATCGTGCGCAAAGGTATTCGACAAAAAATGTTTTTCCGTTGCCGGGTTCTCCAACCAGAACAAAAGCCATCTCCCTTGATGAACCGCCTTCCGATGCATCTTTCACAAACGAAACAAAACTATTTATTTCATCGTACATCCCAACCAGATGCTTTTTCCCCTGACTAAAGATAGCAAACTGGTATGTTGTTTTGCCTTTAACTGTAATTTTACTGACACCTGCATCCAGAATCATCCGGGAAACACCTTGAAAGGCATCCTCAAATGCTCTTTTGCCTTTTTTCACTTCTTCAACATGATAAGCTAAGGTTTTGGGATTAACTGTTGATTTGCCGGCCATCTTACCCTCCTCTGGGCAGCAGGGGGCTTTTGCTGCCTTTCAAAATAGGTTTGAACCTTGTTTGTTTCATTCCATGCTAAATACATATGAATGAAAATTAGATATTGCAGTTTCTTTGATCAATCTTTGTAGAGCGAGTATTGGTTAGTAATTACACTTAATTTCAATATAACAACATAAAAAAACAGTGTCAAACAGTTTACCGAGTTCTTATTTATTTTTTTGCGATTTGATAATAATCAGTAAAATATATTTTTACAGGCCTTTATTTTATTGCAAAAATTCAATAAACTTAAAGTAATAATCGATATTATTGGTATTACATAATTATATTTCATTAAAGAGGTAATAATGACCCGGAGAAAATTAATATCGGCTTTGGACATTGCTAAAGAGTTGAATATCGGCAAAGCCACGATTAAATTCATATTAAGAAGGTTTAATAACTGGTTGCCTTGTGAGCTGGTCAATGGGATGCCTTTTTATCAGCCGGAAAATATCAAAACCATAATTCAAATTGTCGAACATCTTGACACCGGAATGCTTCCCAAAGAAATAGATGGATACTTAAATACATTATCAAGTTCTGATGTGAATCATGGATATAACCCTTCCATAAATCCTTTACCGAATGAAGAGATTCGCATAAACAAAGAAGGGGTGATGCTTTTAAAATCTTTTTTCAATGAGCTTAGTGAGCAGCAGAAAAGGATTGCCATCGCGCATGATAAAAGAGCCGCTGCTGAAGAAAGAAAAGCCATGGCCATTGAGAAACGTGCTGAAGCTGAAGAAAAAAAAGCAGAGGCCATGAATAATATTGCCAATGCTTTGCAGGAACTAAACAAATTCCGAAACGGAGGCATTGAGCCTGCTGTTCAAGAGATAGCCCATCATGCTGCAAAAACACTGATTATGGATGAGGCAGATCCATCATATACGGATACAAAAATATATGACCCATATACAGGATCAAAGCCATCTTTTTCTTTTGAAAAAAGAGACTCGGAATTGTCCAGTCTTCTTGATGAAGAGGACCTGATTGAAAATTTTTTTAAAACTGACGATTTATCTTCATTGATTGAAAAAAACCATCAAAAAGACAAAAACATTTTAAATGAACCGGACAATTTATCTGCATTACTGGAGGACAATTTTGAGTTCTCAGGAATTGCAATTGATGATCTGTCCGAATTGCTTGATAAGAACGAATCAATAGATGATTTAAGCAAATTGATAACTCCGGACAATGATCTTATGGATGATCTTTCTAAACTGATTGACACTCCGGTTAAAGAATCGATTCAAAATGCCCTGATGGATGATTTGTCAAAACTCATTGATTCTCACGATAGTATCAATTCTGTTGCAAAAAAAGGGAGGGATTCAAAGGAGAAAAGATCAATTGCCTTGGATGTTTTTCCTGAAGATAACCTTGAAAAATATAAGGCAGCTATCATGAAGATTATTTTAGAACTGAAAACAGACGGCCTTAGTGCGGAAGAAACAGCTTTTCAGCTGAATAAAAATAAAATTAGAACACTTTCCGGTAAACCTGAATGGAGCCAAAAGGCGATTGCACAAATCTATAAATTCATGACCTCAGTAAAATAAATAATATTGTTTTATTTCGCCCCTGCTTTTTTTGCAAAACTGGTATCAACAAATTTCTCAAGATCAATCAAGCTTGTCATAATTTTCATTTCATCCATCATATATTTCTGAATTGTATCCAGGTCTTTTATGATCGGGAATAACTCTCCGGTTAAAATACGATCGGGTGGATCAGTAAGAACCTTGAAAATCACATCGCTGTCCTGAGACAAAAAATTCCCTCCTATAACAGAGGCAGGTTCAGGCTGGGCATCAATTGCAAGTCCGGATCTAACAAAGCTATTACAAATTTCCTGAATAGCTTCAGGATGCTTTTTGATAATGTCATTTCGTACGACGAAAACACAACATGGATGTTTGGGCCATAAATCTTTGGAAAGATAAAATTCTTCGCCATGCCCTTTAGCAATAACCATAGAACCAAAAGGCTCTGCAACAATAAAACCGCCGATTTCACCATCTTCATCATATTCTATGGCCTCCGGCATCTGAAATGGCGCCACAACCTCCAAAGTTACATCTATGCCTTTTTCGTTTGACCTTCCAGGTTTCAGTCCTTTTTCAGATAAAAGTTTGTAAAACAGCATGTTATGAATTGAAAGTTGATAAGGGATTAAAACTGTTTTGCCGGCAAAATCTTCTATTTTTTCGATATGGGCTTTTTTGCTCTTGACCAGAATACTTCCTGCTTTGTGAGATAAAAGAAGCAATTTCAAATCAACACCAGATTTAAACAGATCCATGGCGGTTGGGGCAAGTATCAGGGCTCCGTCCAGTGATTTGGTCGAAAGCGCGTCAGCAACTTCATTCCATCCATTCTTCACCACAGGGCTGAGCGTACAGTGTTCAAATTTTTCCATGCCTTTTTTTAATTTCAGGTCAGTCACACCAAGAATAAGATGATCTGTTATTTTAAGATAACCAATCTTTATTGCAGGTTTTTCCGCCATTGTGATACCCTCCAGGTTATGTGCGTGGAATTAGACAGCTTCTTTTATTATGCTTAAGTTGTTTTCAATGTCAACAACAAACTATCAGTCAAACGGCCCTTTATTCTTTACCAAATAAAGTTCCCCAAGGGTCAAATCTTCAGGGGTTGTGATTTTGATATTCAACTTAGATCCTTTTATTGTTTTTACTTTCCCTCCAAAATGCTCAAGAATTGATGCATCGTCAGTTCCTGAAAAAGATGTTTTTTCTGCGTAATCAAAAGCCTCTAAAATAGTTTTCAGATAAAAACACTGTGGCGTTTGAACGAGATAAAGATCTTTTCTGTTTATGGTTTTTTGTATACTCGTATCAGGAAAAACTTTTTTAACGGTATCAGAAATCCTGATGGCAGGGACACACGCTCCAGATTGAACAACAGCACTTATACAGTTGCAAATCATTTCCGGGTTGATAAAAGGGCGGACTCCATCGTGGATCAGAACGATGGCATCATTTCCATATCCGAGCACGTTGTGGATGTACTTCAGCCCGTTAAATACAGATATCTGCCTTTGATTTCCACCGGCGATGAGATGAATTTTATCCATTAATCCATAGGGTTCAAGAATTTTTAACTTACAGTATTCCATGTCATCTTTCGGCACTACAAGGATAATTTTATGGATATCCTTATTTCCGTGGAATACTGCAACAGTTCGTGTAAGAATTGGAACTCCTTTGAGCAATAGATATTGTTTTTTTTTGTCTGATTCCATACGCAGGCCTTTACCTGCTGCAACAATTATGGCACAATGATCAGTTGGCTTCATCTCAGCACAAATATGACAGTTCTTTTGGTAATGGAATCCCTTTTCCCATTAGATCTTCTCCATAATTTACACCGGAAAGGATTTTTATATCTTTTAAAGCGCGAATATCTCCCTTGAAATGGACTGTTTCAATTTCTTCTTTTTTAATTTTTCCACCGGCCCATTGGATATCAAGAACGCTTGATGCATCAAACACGTCATTATTGACGAGCAGCTTTACTTCGCCGCCGTAATGCTGGACGATTTTAGCCACCAACAGACTCGGGCGGCTGTGAAATCCCCTGTCTTTCGGAATTCCAACCTCGACAATGGATGTTTCCATATTTTCATTCAGGATTTTCAGTGCTACCGCTTTTCCTGACGATAAAAATTTCCAGGCATAATACAGACAGAAATTAACTGCACGGTCCAATACGACATCCGGATCAATAAGGCTGGAAAGCGACTCACTTACGTTTTTATAGACATCTTTAAACCCGATATCATGGAGGTGCCTTTCATAAAAATGCAAAAGGCTGCCTGAGACCTGCAATAAATGAAATACAATTGAAAAATAGCTCCTGAGTTGTTCCAATATTAAATTTTCCGGAGAAGATTTAGTATTAACCACATATGAATCAAAAGAAGATTGTATATTATGAATCAACATTTCATATCTTCTGATGATGACTTCATTGAACTGATCAGGGACAAGGGTATTTATTTTTTTTAAATCATATCTCTCATAGAATGCGAATTGTTCAAAATCCTTGACAACTTCTAAAAACTCACTGGAAATCCGTGTTAAATTTTCTCTTTGCTGAGCCTTGGAATTAAAATCATCAATATTATGATCAAGCTGCTGGATAGAGGAAATTCCGGGAAAATAACTCAAATCATATCCAGAATTCGGCAATTTGATTTGAAGTCGACGGGCTTCTGAAAGAATAACGGGAGCAGCAAGCTTTATAGCTTCTTGTAAAATCTTTAAAGTGTCAAAAGCTTCCAGCTTGAAGGTTTCATATGGCATTTCTTCAAAAAAATAATATTTAAACCGGTTTAAAATATGCCGCTGGGAATAGCATGCAAGTGCAAGATGTCTTATGGTGGCAGATAATTCACGGTAGAATATCCACTCTTTGTTCTTTTTTGCCCCGTGAAAATCAAGAAAATCTTCAAGAATATGCGACGTTGTGATCAGCTTGGAATACAGTTTCTTTGTAAATATATAACTGTCATCATTCAGCTCAACCACAAAAAGAATGCATTTAAGATATTCAAAGGAAAAAATATTGGCTTTTTCTTTAAAAGAAATATCACATATTAAATTCATCATCAAACCCAGAGTTTAAAATCGGCCTGACCAGTTGATAAGCCGAATTCTGTTACCTGTTTTTGTTACCTTAAACAGGTCAACGATCATTCATCTGGGATACACGTTACCGTGCACCTCAAGCAACCTACCCGAAAACTTGGGCGGACAACCCTCAAACGTTTCCCTATTTGGTCTTGCACCGGACGGGGTTTACCAAGCTTTTTCAGTCACCTGAAAAACTGGTGCGCTCTTACCGCACCGTTTCACCCTTACCTATATCGAAACCGATACAGGCGGTCTACTCTCTGTTGCACTTTCCTTCACGTCACCGTGACTCCATGTTATGGAGCGTCCTGTCCTATGGTGTTCGGACTTTCCTCCAGGATAAAACCCAGCGATCGTTTTGCCTGGTCAGACCGATTTTTTATTTTTTTATATGGTAAAGAATTCTACTGCATTGTGGACAGGAAATCAATGATTTACCGCGTTGGACCTCAATGTACAGCTGGGGTGGAATATTCATATAACACCCCATGCAAACTTCATTTTTCACATTAACAACGGCAAGCCCCTGATTCATCTTTGATATCTTATTGAATCTGTTCATCAAAGAAGTATCAAGAGCCTTACCTATCTTAGTCTGATTTTCAAGATGTTCATCAAGCATCTCCCGATCTTCAATGGTCTTTTTTTCAATCTCTTTTTGTTCTGAATCTATTTGTGCCTCAAGAAGTTTATATTCTTTTTCGCTCTCCTGAACAATTCCTTCCATTTTCTCTTTTTCATCAAGGTGTTCAATAAGTTCTGTTTCCAATGAATCCTTACGCTTTTTATTATCATCCACTTCTCTTAAAAAAAGTTGATATTCTTTATTGGTTTTCACCATCCGTAATTTTTCATTGCTTTTGACAATCCGATCATCAATCATCTGTATCTCTGCTTCAAGATCACGACAAGCCGCGACCGATTTCAAAAGATTTTCTTTATTCTCTTCTAATGCCAATCCAAATTGTTTCAGTTTTGTGCCCAACTTATTTTTTTCTTTTTCAAACTTTTCAAGGATTCCTTTCAACCTCACTATCTCTGTTTCAGCTTCTTGGAGCTTTATCAATGTTTCTATATCTTGAACCTGATTGGGTATATCATTCATCACAACATCCTTAAAATATAGTAAATGGATCTTTTTCTTCTTTATATTTTATTATTTTAATATCAAACCCTGCTTCATGAAAAGCAAAGCTCAGCCTTTCAAAAAGCAAATCAATCACCATTGATTCCGAAGCAAAATGACCAACATCAATCATCCCCTTTGAAAATTCTTCCACACGCCGTGCATCATGATATTTTAAATCTCCGGTAATAAACACCTCGGCACCGGATTTTAAAAAATATTCAATCAGGGAGCCTCCGCTACCCGTACAGATAGCAACGGTTTCAATAGTCATATCCATATCTCCGGTAACTCTAAGATATGATAGGTTCAATTTCTTTTTAATCTGGTTGGCGAGATCTTTTAATGCGATTTTTTGATCAAGATATCCAATTCTCCCGATTCCAATCTCTTCAGGCTTTAAACACTTTGCTGAATGATCTATTAAAAAAGGATTTATTTTCTTGATTCCAATAGATGAGGCAAAATAATCATTTAAGCCGCCCATGGCTTTATCGATGTTTGTATGGAGAGAAATAATACTGATGCTCTGCTTTGCTGCTATTTCAATGGCTTTCCCAGGCATCTGGTCAAACTCAATGGATTTTCCCGTTTGAAACATTAAAGGGTGATGTGTTATGATAAGATCGAAGTTTTGGTGAGCTGCAAAATTTATTAACGGCAAAGAAACATCTAATCCGATCAGAGCCTTTTTTACTTCTCCATTCATCCTTCCTACTTGAAGCCCTGAGTTGTCCCAATCCTCTGCAAGGTCAAAGGGGGCAATTTCATTAAGCAGTATTAATATATCCTGTACTTTAGCCATGAACATATTGTCAATAAGCAAAAAAAGCGTGGTAAATTACCACGCTTTTAATTTTTTTATCCATTCGATATTCTTCAGACACATTCATATGAGAGATGAGCATCCTTTTATGCTTTGGGGTTCTGTCATATAATGTTCCTGTCTCTTTTTATCTTGGTGGGCCCACCTGGATTCGAACCAGGGACCGACCGGTTATGAGCCGGTGGCTCTACCAAACTGAGCTATAGGCCCTTTTTGTAAAAAACTTCAAATATATAGTATAAACCCTCACTATATGTCAATATTTAATTCTCAATAAAGGTCTTCAGCTTCTTGCTTCTTGTCGGGTGTCTCAGCTTTCTTAGAGCCTTAGCCTCAATCTGTCGAATGCGTTCTCTTGTTACGGTAAAATCCTTTCCGACCTCTTCAAGCGTATGATCGGATTTTTCTCCTATACCAAACCGCATTCTAAGCACTTTTTCTTCTCTGGGTGTCAATGTGGCAAGAATTTTTCTCGTTTGTTCAGCAAGGCTGAAATCAATGGCAGCATCCGAAGGTATGGAAAATTTTTTATCCTCTATAAAATCACCCAGATGGCTGTCTTCTTCTTCACCAATTGGTGTTTCAAGAGAAATGGGTTCTTTGGCAATTTTTAGAACACGCCTGACCTTATCGATGGGGATATCCATTTTTTCAGCAATTTCTTCAGGAGAAGGCTCCTTTCCCATTTCCTGGACAAGATATCTTGATGTTCTGATCAGTTTGTTAATGGTTTCGATCATGTGGACAGGTATCCGGATGGTTCTCGCCTGATCTGCAATGGCTCTTGTAATTGCCTGCCTGATCCACCAAGTGGCATATGTCGAAAATTTATAACCTCGCCGGTATTCAAATTTATCAACAGCTTTCATTAGTCCGATATTGCCTTCCTGGATCAAATCAAGAAATTGCAGCCCTCTGTTTGTATATTTTTTTGCGATGCTCACCACAAGTCTTAAATTTGCTCTTACCAGCTCTCTTTTTGCAGAATCCGCTTCTTTTCGCCCGGTATCAACGCAATCAATAATCTTTCTTAAAAGTTTAGAATCTCCTTTTACTTCATTTTTTCTTAAAGACATCTGGTGTAATATGGCATTGATATCCTGATAAAGAATTTCAGCCCTATTTTTCGTTATAGATGAATTTTTTTCCGCCCAGACTGCAAATTCGTCTTGAGAGGACAACTGGTCCAACATTTTTTGAGTTTTTACATTAAAGGTTTGAGCACATCGACCTAATAGGTCTTCAATTTTATCAAACCATACAATGGTCGTTCGGATATTTTTTTCAATATTATCAATAACATTGGTTTCAAACCGCCATTTTTTCAATTCTTCAAAAACGATTTCAGTATTGTCTGATATGTTTTTTAAGATAACTTCATATCTTTTTGACCCTTTTTTCTCAAGTAGCAGTTGGTCTCGTTTTTTCTGGAGTGTGTCGTGGATATCTTTAATTATTCTTAAAGATGCCAGGAATTTTTCTTGTTTTGAAACCTCATCGACCGCACCGTCACCTTCGTCCACATCTCTTAATACATGCTTGGGGCGGATCGATTTTTTTTCCATTTTATCGCCATACATAAAAATTGTGGCTAATGAAATCGGACAGTCCAACATTGATCTTAGTACGTCTCGTTCTCCGCGTTCTATTTTTTTTGCAATCTCAATTTCCCCTTCCCGGCTGAGAAGGGTTACCATGCCCATCTCCTTTAAGTACATTTTCACAGGGTCGGTTACCGCGCCGAATTCCATATCTGTGCGGTCTCTTTTGGATGAAAAGATTTCTTTATGAGATTGCTTTTCAATATCCTGATCATCCGGTTCTTCGTCTTCAAATCTTCTTGAGCCTTCATGGCTGATTTTTTTAAGAGTCGTGTGGCTTCTTTTTTTATCCATGTTTTTTTTAACATTTTTTTTAATTTTTTCTTTATCAACCAGTTTTATACCAAGCTCTTTAAATTGTGTGAATACATCTTCGATTTGATCTGGTGATTTTAAATCTTCAGTGATTGCATCGTTAATTTCGGCATAAGAGAGAGATCCTGTTTTTTTTCCTTTTTTAATTAGCTTTTCCATGGCTATACTGCTGATAGCCATATTCTCTCCAGACTGATTTGTCTCCATTGCCATAAAATGCCTCCTAAAGGCTTATAGTTATTATCGATGATGTAATTGCTGAATTTCTTTCTGTTTTTTTTTCAACAGTTCAAGCAACTCAGAATCACAGCCCTTTTCTGCACTTATTATTTTATTTGTTAACGTATTTTCCTGTTTTATCCTAACCCTGATAATTCTGTTTATTAATGATAGAGCGGCTTTATGAATATCTTCTTCCATAAAAAAATCATTGATGGCATAAGAAACTAAAAGCTCACGGTCCTTATCATTTTCCATTTTTGTCATAACACAATTAATAAAAGCAGTGTTTTTATGATCAACACCCAATATCTGCCTTGCGATATGCTTTAATTTTTCAGAATAAAAATATTTCGTAACATCTGTACTTTTTATTATCGGGATAACTTCAGGATAGTTAAGCATCATTGAAATGATTTGCTCTTCTCTCCGATCTGATTCAAGATTTTTTTCATCTTCTTTGCTATGAATCAGGGTTTGGGTATTATTGTTCAGATAATATTCCCTGACTTTTTCCAAGACGGCTTTTTCATCAATATTCAAAGTTTCGGCAAGCTCTTTAACATATAAAGATCGCAAGGCGCTGTCTTGAATAAGAATCAAATGCTGTTTCATATCATCCAGAATCTTTATGCGTCCTTCAACAGAAGAGCCATGTATATTAATAGACATCTGTAAAAGAAATTGCATTACGGTTCCTGCTTTTGCTGAAATCCCAATAAATGATTCTTTCCCATGCTTTCGGATATATGAATCAGGGTCATTATCCTCCGGAAGAACAAGGATTCTGATATCCACCCCTTCTTTCAGAAAAATTTTAATACTTCTTTTGGCAGCGTTGATACCGGCAGTATCGGAATCAAATACCAATATCATTCTTGTGGCATATCCTTTTAGGATTCTTACATGATCCGATGTCAAAGCAGTACCAAGACTTGCAACCGTATTTTTTATACCTTGTTGATAAAGGGATAAGAAATCAAAATATCCTTCAACAATATAGACAAAACCTTCTTGCCTGCAAAATTGTTTGGCAGTGTGAAGGCCATAAAGAATTCGGCTTTTGGAATAAACAGGTGTTTCCGGAGAATTGAGATATTTGGGCATACCGTCATCCATTACCCGACCGCCAAAACCCGCCACTTGCATATTAATATCAAAAATCGGAAATATGATACGGTTTCTGAACCGGTCATAAAACCCTTCTTTCTCTTTTCTTTCTAAAACCAGACCGGAGTGTGCCGCACTTTTATTTGAGATCTTATTCTTTTTAAACAATCTAACAATTGTGTCCCACGCTTCAGGGGAGTATCCGAGGTTGAACTCCTGTATGATATCCTCGGAAATTCCTCTTTTTTTCAGATAATTCCTTGCCGTCTCAGCTTGGTCGGAGAGTTTTAAAAAATCGTGATAATACCCCATAACGCTTTGATTAATTCGAAATAAAACTTCCTTAATCTCAATTTCTTTTTTAGTGGAAGGGCTGAGCGTTGCATTTTCAAATTCAATATTATATTTTCGTGCTGCTATTTTCACAGCTTCCGGAAAAGAAATCCCGTGATATTTCATTAAATAGGAAAAGACATTGCCACCGGCACTGCAACCAAAACAATGAAAAATCTGTTTGTTTGGGTTCACGGAAAAAGAAGGGGTTTTCTCAGAATGAAACGGGCACAATCCAAAATAATTAGTGCCCGCTTTTTTTAAAATAACAGAGTCTGAAACTATGTCTACAATGTCTGAAGCATTAAGGATCTCTGAAATTTTTTCTTCCGGAATATGCATCGAAGTTGAACTGACTCCAAAAAATAACGGTTATGAAGATAGAAAAAATAAGATAATTATTTTAATACATCTGTCAATCATTACCATCAAAAATAATGGCTATTTTGAAATCCTTATAGCCTCTTTTAAATCCAGAGATCCTTCGTAAAGCGCTTTTCCTGTAATAATTCCTATTACTCCTTTGGATTCGATTTTAAGAAGATTTTTAATATCTTGAATAGTGCCGACACCACCCGAAGCCACGATGGGTATTGACACAGCCTCTGCCAATGCAGCTGTTTCCTGTATATTAGGCCCTGTCTGCATGCCGTCTCTGTGTATATCTGTAAAATTGATGGCTGCAACACCGCAGGATTCAAATTGTTTTGCAAGATCAATGGCCGTTGTTTCTGATGTCCGGCTCCATCCTTCAACGGCAACCTTTCCATTTCGTGCATCAATACCGACAACGATACGACCACTGAATTTCAGACAAGCCTCTTTAACAAGATCAGGGTTATAAAGGGCTTCACTTCCAATGATGACTCTGGATACCCCTATATTGATATACATTTCAATGGTTTTCAAATCCCTGATGCCGCCGCCCACCTGAATAGGGACGTTAACACCGGTTAAAATACCCTGTATGGTTTTAAGATTTCTGACTTCTTTTGCAAAAGCACCGTCCAGATCAACTACATGGATAAGGCTTGCTCCTTCTCTTTCCCATCGTTGTGCCATTTTTACAGGATCTTCCGAATATTGGGTTGTATCTTCCATGCGACCTTGCAATAGACGCACACATTTACCTTGCTTGATATCAACGGCTGGTATAATTATCATCAAAATTCACTTTAATCTTTAATCGTATAATTTTCATGGAATGGAAATTTCAAATAGATCCTTTGGTAGAGAGTGCTCCTACAATTTTTTCGTTTATTCTGGATGCCATATGCAGTGACCTCCCCAGGGCCTTAAAGATAGACTCAAGAACATGGTGTTCATTGACACCATAATAAGAATTAATGTGTAGATTAAATGCGCCCTGAATACACAAGGCCTGAAAAAATTCTTTAGCAAGCTCAATGCTAAAATTACCCTTTGCCTTAAGATCATGGGGAAAATTATAAATCAGGTAAGGTCGGTTGGAAAGATCAATAACAACACTTGAGAGCGCTTCGTCCATAGGGACACAACTGTCACCAAAGCGTACAACCTGTTTTTTGCTTTCAAGTGCCTTTGAAATTGCCTGACCCAAAACCAATCCGACGTCTTCAACAGTATGGTGGTGATCTACTTCAAGATCACCCTTTGCTTCGATCTTTAAATCAAAAAAACCATGAACTGTAAAAGCAGTCAGCATATGATCAAAAAAAGGAATCCCTGTAAAGATATCAGCGTTTCCTTTTCCATCCAAATCAAAAATGATGGATATTTCGGTTTCTTTACTTTTTCGAGAAACCGTCGCCTTTCGGTCCATAAAAACCCCTGAATTTTTAATAGCCTGTTATTAATCGATCCATAAAAATTTTTAAATGGTATAAGTATCGAAATTTAGAAAAATATTACAGTCTTGTCAAATTAATTTATTAAAAAATTTTTTATTGCAAAGCGTTTTGTTCGTATTTATAATAGGTTATATAAATCAAATGAATACAATAGCTATTTGGGGAAAAGTGAGCCATGAGCACCATCACAAGTGTAAGAAGCAATAATATACCCGAATTTTTAAATAATACCATTTCAAAAAATCAATTTGGTAATGAACCGGAAGCTCAACCAAAAAATCATCGGGAAGTCACCCCTGTTATCACCGCATATTCATCTGATACCTTCTCTCAGTCGAAAAATTCAGATAAAAACATCCCCGAAAATAGTGAAAATCCGAAAACCAATAACGATTCAGAAATTATATTCCGAAAAGACCAGTTTTTTACACAAGCGGAAATCAAACTGCTTGAAAATCTTAAAAAAAGTGATACACAGGTCAGACAACACGAAATGGCGCATATTGCAGCAGGAGGCAGATATATAACCTCCGGGGCTAATTTCACATACCAACGAGGGCCGGATGGTAAAAACTATGCCGTCGGCGGTGAAGTCGGCATTGATACTTCTATTGTTCCAGGAGATCCTGAAGCCACAATCAAAAAAATGCGTCAGGTCAAAAACGCGGCCCTCGCCCCCGCCGATCCATCCTCTCAGGATCTTAAAGTTGCTGCCAATGCACTATCTGAGGTGTCAAAAGCAATTTCGGAATTATTGATTTCTCAGGTAAAAGATCAGGCTGCAGCTAATGAAAAAAAAGCATTCGGCAGTTTTAAGAATGCAGTTGATTCTTATCAAAAAACAAGCACACTGCCTGGAAAAAAAATTTCTTCTTTTCAAATTGCAGTATGACACAAATCAATTCCATTCATTAAGACTTCATTTGATTAATCTGACAATCTGCTTAAACTGATCCCCCTGCGCAGCTTTCATTAATTCAAAGAAAATCATCTCAACACTGGTGATCTCACCTCCGGTTTTAATGATTCTTTGGATACCTATTTCTTTGTTCTCCCGGGTCCTGGAAGATACACAATCCGACACAACCTGAACTTTACAGCCTTTTTGGATCAAATCATACCCGGTCTGAAAAACACAGATATGAGTTTCTATTCCTGTCAATAAGACCTGACTTCTTCCGGTTTTTTCAAATTTATCCATGAATAAAGGCTCACCACAACATGAAAAAGAAAATTTTTCAATGGGTTCCATCCCTGTCATGTGTTTTGAAATTTCTTCCGATGTCGGACCTAAATTCTTTGGAATCTGCTCCATCCAAATGATTGGTACACCAAGTATTTTCATGCCCTGAATCATGATCTGAAGCGATTTGAATAGTTTTTCCTTTTCATACATAAGTTGAGCCAGTTGTCCCTGGACATCAATCAGCAACATAACTGTTTTATTAAGAGCAAACATTCAATCCTCCTTATTCTTTGAATTCAGCAAATCACAATTTGCTATTCCTGTCGATTTTTGATACCTTACATATCATAAATTATGAATCGTTTTGGAATTAAACTCTTTTATTCAATATCATAAATAAAGAATTTTTCAATTAGCATGAATATTGCAGCATTCTTTTGAAAAGTAAATAAAAGGAGACGCTTTTATGATTACATCTGTTAACAGCAATATATCAGCTTTGCAGGCATTCTCCAATCAAATGGCGGTAAGTGCCAATAATGTTGCAAATGCCCTTTCCGATGATTTTAAAAAAAGCCGTGCCCTGAATACCGAAGGTGAAAACGGACAGGTTCAAACCACCATCACAAAAATCAATACTCCCGGCCCTCTTGTCGACGACCCCCTAAGCACAACAGGAAAGTTGAAAGAATTATCAAACACAGATATTGCTGAAGAAATGGTCAATCAAATTACTGCATCTCAAGGTTTCAAAGCCAATACTACGGTAATCAAAACCTATGAGGAAACCGTGGGCTCATTAATTGACCTTATTGGATAAATTCATGACAAAAAATGTCTCCTGGGTTCTGTTTTTTATTTTTCCTGTTCTCATTGCCGGATGCGCCGGGCTTCAGCCGGGTTATGAAACACCTACCGTCAGCATCAGTTCATTTGATGCCATCCCGTCAGAAGGCATGATTCCCCGTTTTCAAATAGGATTACACATCATTAATCCCAATCGAACCAATCTTCAGTTAAAAGGTATTTCATATACGGTTTCACTTGAAGGTCACAATATCATCACCGGGGTTTCAAATAATCTGCCTGAAATCGAGGCATATGGAGAAGGAGATGTGATTCTCAATGCGGCTGTAGATCTTTTTAGCAGTATCGGCTTCATAAGCGATCTCATCCGAAATCAAGAGAAAGAAGGAATTTCTTATGATTTGAATACAAAACTTGATGCAGGTGCCTTACACCCATTAATCAGAGTTTCAAAAAAAGGGAAAATCTCTCTCACACAAAACTTAAAACCACAGTAAATGAATCAAACCAAAATATATATTTTATTTTGTCTAACAATGTGGGTATTTTTTTCATGCGCCGGCACAAAAAAGGCAGCCCATGAGCAACATATTCCCCCTGACCCGTCTCAGCCCCAATCTCAGGAAGCATTTAACAAGCAGTCAAATCAAAGAAAAATCATTGCACAATCTGCCGTTAACAGTTTAGGCGTGCCATACCGATGGGGAGGACAGTCTCCTGAAAGCGGTTTTGATTGCAGTGGTCTCATCGTATATACCCACCAAATGGCAGACATGATAGTTCCCAGAACTGCAATTGCCCAATTTGAAAACGGCAGGATAATAACTTTACAAAATTTACAAACCGGAGATCTTGTTTTTTTTAAAGATCTTAAAGAAACCAAAGATTATCATGTCGGCATCTATATGGGGGAGGGAAGATTCATCCATGCACCGGGAAGAGGCAGGTACGTAACATATGAGTTCTTAAATACCCCGTATTTTTTGAATCATTATATCGGGGCAAGGACTTATTTTTGACCTGTCAGGTCAAAGAAAATAAAGAATTCACTTGAGAGTAATCCAAATCGTTTATTGTTAATTTTTTGGTACCGAAGAGAGGACTTGAACCTCCACACCTCGCGGTACTAGATCCTAAGTCTTTAAAAACCCACTTTTCAATTCTTGTATAATCTTATAAACATCTTGACATATCTACCTATTCCGTTTAATCTTTTAGTATCGAGTTTACCGAAATAGTATAGGTTAATAGGCCGGGTGTCACCTATTTGTCACCTGAAATTTAGGAGGGTTTTTCAATGGCTATCAATATCCGATGTCAAAAATGTTCCGCAGATATGTCTCTAAATTCAAAAAAATGTAACCAATGCGGAACCCCTGTTCCCAAAAATAAAAAATATCGGGTGATTGTTCGGGTGAACGGAAAAAGAGTTTGCAAAACCGTAAACAATCTTGAGCTTGCTAAAGATATTGAGGGAAAATTAAAAGTTGACATTGCCAGGGATGAGTTTGATATCCAGAAGAAAAAACCGGCAATCACACTCGATGAGTTCTGGCAGCAAAAATATTTACCTTGGTTGAAGGTCAATAAAAAATCCTGGTCCATCGACAGGTATAATTATGAGAACCATCTTAACCCTTCCTTTGGGAAAAAATCCTTAGATTCCATCTGCACATTTGACATTGAAAAGCTTATTCTATCTCTAAAAAAGAGAAAGAACCAACAAGGAAACCCTCTTGCAGCGGCTTCCATAAAACATCAACTGGTCCTTTTGACTCGAATTTATAATGTTGCTGAACAATGGGGAGTATTTTCAGGACAAAACCCCTGTAAAAAAATTAAAAAACCAAAGCTTAATAATCAGATCACTGAATACCTAAGCCATGAAGAATTATCCAGACTTCTTAAAGTTTTAGAAACCTGGAAATACCCGATGCAGGCATCTATTGTTTCCTTCTCCTTGTATACAGGTCTTAGGCCTAATGAGGTATTCAAACTTGAATGGAAAGACGTTAATTTTGAAAAAGGGACCATCACATTGAGAGATCCCAAAGGAATACTTGATCAAATCCTTCCTCTTTCACCCAAAGCTATTGATATTTTAAATAATGTCCCCAAAGATTACGATACTCCCTTTATATTTTATTCTGTATTAGGAAAACAGCGCAGAACAATATTGCATGGATGGAAACAAATAAAAGTTGCGGCTGGCATCCATAAATCTTTCAGGTATTATGATTTCCGTCATAATTTTGCATCCTATCTGGTATCTTCCGGCGTCAGCCTTTATCAGGTTCAGAAAATACTGACCCATAAAGATGCATCCACAACCATGCGGTATGCGCATTTAAGCGATCAAGCCCTAAGAGATACTGCAAACTTATCCGGGGAATTATTAACGCTGAACACAATCGATAACATTACAGAAATTAAGGATTTCCAAAATGGCAAATAAAGATTTTGAAAGAATGATAAAGCTTGGTGAATGGATAGAAAATTACCTTGACCCGAATATCACTATATGGGGATACCAAAACCTGGCAAAGAAGGCGGTAAAAATCCTGAATATAGATTATGTTGTTAACGATGATGACTTAACCTTTGAAGCTATTAAATTAGTTGAAACATTGGAAACTGTCAGCTCCATTGATACTGAGCTGAAAGAGACAAAACCTTCTGGAAAAAATTTTTATTCATCAAAACCTCGGTTATATTCGAAGTTATTATTTGGGGATGTCCAGCATAAAATTTTAGACAAGGAAAAAAAGGTAATCTTTGAAGAAACAACTAAAAAAATATGGCCACAGGAAAAGCTCGAAACTTTTTCGAAAGGGTATTATAAATGTTATCGCGACATCTATGATTCTGACGATCTATTTGAAGATATAAAAAACGGTCAAGACCCGCTAAAATTATATCAAACTCTGTCTAAAAATAATATTGAAAAAATGAATAAAGTAAATCCAACATTTACAGAACTTTGGGGAGAAAGATTTCCAGTATCCATATTAAACGTTTATTTGTTTCGAAAATATATTGAAGCTAATTTTACAATAATTGATCATTACAAAAAGACCCCTTGGGAGCATACACAAGAATTTATTGATGATTTAGATTCTGATCGCAGATGTTTTGTCTGGCTTTATGCAGCTTATAATGACTTGTCCGATCAACTAAGACTCATTGATGGCTCATTTAAAATATTGAAAAAATTTCGAGGGGAAGATTCATTTTTCGCTGAAACTATTACCACGGTTGTAGAAGGTGCACATACTATTTTTCCATGGGGTATCGTTTCGTCTAGAATTTTTTTTGATTTTCTTATGCTTGGCGGTCAAAATTATTTCCTGTTCTGTGAATACTGTGGCAGATTCGCTGTAATACAAAGAAAGGGCCGAAAAAAATTCTGTTCGGATATATGCAGGACAGCACACAGAAATGCTGAACTTGCAAAACTTTGAGAATTAACACCCTTCTGAATGTCGGATTCAACATAAAATCCCTAACTTTAATTATAGTTACCTGATATTTTCCATCCATCCCCCTATCCTTTCATGATAAAATCACCATCAGCTCCCATCTAAATATCATATTCGCTAAAATACCTTTCTTCGCTAATTATCGAAATTTCGTATTTTAACGAATAAAATAATTGAAATTATTGAATAATTCGCTTTACTTGATACTTACAGTGTTATATAATCTGGTATGAAACAGTAATAAAAAAAAGCAAAGGAGCAAACGAATGAATTTAGTTTCAGTATCCGATTCCCCCCTGAACAAAAACACCGCTTACAAGTACCACTCAATCAAAAAGTATCCGGCATTGGTCTTCAAAGTCGCTGGAAAGCTTTTTGTTGATCTTGATGAGTGGGAAAAAATGGCAGAAAAGGCCCGAGATTTTCAAGTCAAAGAGGCTCAACGCATAAGAAAGGAAATAAACGTATGATGATAACAAAAGAAAAGCCCTTCGACGCCGCCAAGCAAACCGAAGGGCAATTGAAAGGAGCTTACACCCCAATGCAAAGACAGAATAGCACAGTACCAGTTAAAATCAAGAAAAACAACGGCCCGGAGCGTTTGATTAATTCAACCGGAAACATCCTCACAACTGATTCATTGATTGTTGCTGCAAAATTCAAAAAGCAGCATAAGCATGTCCTGGAAAAAATTGAAAACCTCATCAAAGTCGATGAAGATAACCGGCTGAATTTTCGACCCGTTGAATACAAAGACAAGAAAGGCGAATATAGAAAAATGGTCATTATGGACCGCCGGGCTTTTTCAATTCTCTGCATGAGCTTTAATGGCAAAAAGGCTTTGAGATGGAAAAATGACTTTTATGATGCCTTTGAAAAAATGGAACTGGTGCTGCTCCATCGGCAAAATTCATCATGGCAACAAGCCCGTATCGAAGGCAAACAAAGCAGAATTAAGTTAACTGATGCCATTCAAAGGCTTGTTGAGCTTGCTAACACTAATGGATCAAAGAATGCTGATAAATATTTCATATCCATAACCAACATGATTTATAAACAGGTGTTCGATCTGAAAAAAGCCCCTGATCAATTCCGTGATAGCCTTGGTGAAAATGAATTATATCAGCTTCAGCTTGTAGAATGGAAAATCGCTGAATGGCTTAATGAAGCTCTCGATCGCTGTCATGATTATCATGAACCCTACCCTGAAGTAAAAAAGAAATTGAAAAATCTTGTCGCTGTCATCGGCGTCATCAACCTGAATCGTCAGATAGCTGCATAAAAAAGCACTTATTTGGAGAAAAGTATTGAAGAATCCTAATCAAAAAGACATGTCCCAATATGGTCAATACAGGTATTTCAAAAAAATCAGAAAAGACGGATTTGGAGCTTTCAGGATAGTTCCTTACACCC